>JBBATT010000572.1:0-1000 GCA_040398605.1 Chakrabartia sp. | reverse complement strand
CAACACGCAGAGCGCGGTGTACGAGGATAGTGGTCAGCGTGAGGGATACGTGTCCAAAGCTTTCCTGTGCATGGCGCGGGCGTTCGTGACCGGTCTCAAGGGCGGGCCCGTACCCCCTGGGCCAAACCCGCTGGACACACCGCCTGCAGCTCTGACGGATCTGAGCACCGGCATGGCACCGCCCGCGGCGGCGGCGCCCCCGCTCAGCGCTCCGCCGGTGGCGGGCGCGGCGGCAGGTTACACTGCGCAAAGTTCGCAGCCGGCGTCGGCTGGTTCTCAGGCGGTGAACCCCAACGCATTCTACCAAACAGTCCCGCAACCGCCTGCTAGCGTTTGGTCCCTCGAGAGGGAGGAGCTCGCCCGTCAGGTCGCCGTGGGCTACGCGTCTGGTTCGCTATATCCTGGAATCCAGGGTGGGGCGGCAATGGAGAGCACGGACATGATCCACGCGATGCAAGTGCAGCATGGGCAGCGTGCACCAGGTCACATTATCAGCTCGTGGCCCTACACGGCGCCGTCGCCAATGCACGCGTACCCACCGCTTCACCCTGGACCGCTCGGAGTCCCGTACCCGGGGTATGTCTCACCGGCGTGGGCTGCGAGCTCACCGGCGCACTCAATGCCGACCACGCCCTTTCAGACGTTCCAACGCGACTTCGCCAATGGACAGGGTGCGGCGGCCGGAGGCGGCAGTGGCGCGCAGCCCGGCACCACGCAGCAGCGGCAGAGACCGATGTTTTCGAACGAGCTGTTCGTTCCATATTCGACCGGGATGCTCGGCTCGTTTTCACCGTATCGGCTCTTGCCCTTCCAGAGCGATCTGACGTGCTTCGAGTGCAATGCAACAGCTGAGCACTACGGCAACGAATGTCCGCTCCGCTTTGCTCGCGTCCGCGGAGAGGCGCCTCCGGGATGGATCATCAACGGACCGGGATCCGTCTCCAAGAACCCGGCCGCCTGGGTCGGACTAGGAGCGGAGACACTCGGTGGAGGCAAACGG
>JBBATT010000571.1:0-1003 GCA_040398605.1 Chakrabartia sp. | reverse complement strand
CGGTCGAGCAGATTGATCTGGACGAGATATTCCGGCGTAATCGACAAAGCGATGGCATCGCCAATCGCTTCATGGAAGCCGTCATTCGCGCCGTTCAAATAGAGCAGCGGCTGCTTGTTGTAAGCACGCTGATAGTAATTGTGGCCGAGCTCGTGGTGGACCGTCACAAAGTCCCCGGAATTGACCTTGGTGCACATTTTGATGCGCAGATCATCCTTATTGTCGAGGTCCCAGGCGCTGGCATGGCAGACAACTTCGCGGTCCAGCGGCTTGGTGATCTGGGACCGCGCCCAGAAGGTCTCCGGCAGAGGCGCAAAGCCCAGTGAGGAGAAGAAGCCTTCGCCGGTCTTGACCATCTTGATGGGGTCATAGCCCTTGGCCTTCAGCAGATCGCCGATGTCATAGCCAATGTCCCCGGCTCCGGCAGGCGCCACGATGGGATAGATATCTCCCCATTCCTGCGCCCACATATTGCCGAGCAGGTCCGCGCGGATCGGCCCGGTCTTCGGCTGGACAGCATCGCCATATTTCTCATTGAGTTTGGTGCGCGTGTAGCAATGCAGCTGATCATAGAGCGGCTTTACCTGCGTCCACAGCTTGTCGGTCAGCTTGGCGAAATCATCGGCGGGCATATCATAGCCGGACCGCCACATCGCGCCGACATCGGCATAGCCAAGGTCCTTCGCGCCCTGATTGGCAATCTCGACAAGCTTGGCATAGTCACCGCGCATCGGGGTGCCGACATTGTCGTGCCAGCTCGTCCACATTTCAGCGAGCTTGGCCGGATCACGGTTGGTGCCCATTTCCGCTTCGATGTCAGACCCGTTGACCGGCTTGCCATCGAGCGTGCCCTTCCCCTTGCCATAAGTGGAGTTGAGACGGGTCGCGATGTCGTTCAGTTCCTTGGCTGCTTCCGGTGTGGCCGGTGCAGGCAGGACAAGGCCGCCGCGCAAAATGTCGAGCTTGCGCTTGGTGTCGTAGCTGAGGCCCGGCGCATTCATGT
>JBBATT010000570.1:0-1014 GCA_040398605.1 Chakrabartia sp. | reverse complement strand
GAAAAAGGCGGTGCCGACCCGCCCGGTGGCGAAATGGAAACGCGCAACCGCCAGAGGCCATGCGTCTGCCTCACCACCAGGAAAGCAGCAAAGAAGGGCCAATCACGGGCGTCCGGTTGTAACTAGAACAAATCCAACTGGTTAGAATTCTGATTCATGAAACTTCTGGGGTCGGTTTCCGCAAGTAGCTCATTTAGAGGCACTTTCTCGAACGGATGAACGCTCAAAACCTGCAAAGTTCTGTGGAGCGTTCCCGGCAGCCTGAGCTGCTTGTGGAGGATGGCGATCATCAAATAGGTGCAGATTGCGGTCCATATCTGGGTCTTCACCGCGTTGGGACTCGTTCCATAGTAGTGCTTGATCCGCAGATGGCCTTTGATCCAGCGAAAGAACAGCTCGATGCGCCAGCGCAGCTTGTAAAGCAGCGCCACGGTGAGTGCCGGGATCTCGAGGTTGTTGGTCAGGAAGACGAACTCCTTGCCGGTCTCCAGATCGATGTATCTCACCCTTCGCAACAGCATCGGGAAGGCCTTGCGGGACTTTTCGAGAGTTGGCTTTCCGACATGATCGCTGCGCAGACCTTTGAGTCGCTCCACCGACATCGAATAATGGCGCGTGAACTGAAGGTTCGACTTGGCCCGAGTGACGAAGAACGCACCCGCCCGTGCGATGAGCGCCAATCGCACGAAGTCCATGTAGCCCCGATCCATCAGGTAAAATGCACCCGCTTCGAAGCTCAGGCCATCGAGCCAACCCACGTCGTGCTGACGTGCTCCGGTGATATCGATGCAGGTTGGGATGGGTCCGCGCAGGTCGATCTGGGTGTGCATCTTGATACCCGCCTTGGTCTGACGGAAGTCTGCCCATGGGAAAAGGGTGAGCGTCAGATCGATGGTCGTGGAATCCAACGCGTAGATCGTGTTTTCGAGATCCAGACCCAGATCCTCTCCGGCGTAGAGCGGCCTGGCCTTGCGCATCAGGTGTTTGGCGAGATCCTCCCAGATCCTCCAGTCC
>JBBATT010000569.1:0-1026 GCA_040398605.1 Chakrabartia sp. | reverse complement strand
TCATCGGCTGCGAATCCTGCATGGCGACGTGGACGCCGATGGAGGCATTGGTCGCGCCTGGCCCGCGTGTGACAAAGGCAATGCCCGGACGACCCGTCAGCGTGCCATCGGCGCAGGCCATAAAGGTCACGCCACCTTCCTGACGGCAGACAACGTTCTGGATTCGGGGGCTGTCGTGCAGGGCATCGAGGACGGCGAGGAAGCTCTCACCGGGAACGGAAAAGATGCGGTCACACCCCTGGATCACCAGCTGATCAACGAGGATACGCCCGCCCGTGCGTGTCTTTGTTATCGTCATAATCCGTCTTTAGGCGCGAAGACGGGCCGTTGGAAGATCACGCCTCGGGCCGTGTCCATAGCCAGCTGAGGCAGATCACGGCGACGAATGGCGGAATGGCAACATAGGGCCAATGCATCGTCCAAAGGCCAAGCAAGATGCTGAAAGCGAAAGCACCGGTGGCCGCCAGTTTGCCCTTGCGGCTGATCGCGCCCTTTTCCCGCCAGCTGCGGATATGCGGCCCGAAGCTCGGGTGGGCGAGCAGCTTTGCCTCCCATGCCGGATTGCCCCGCGCAAAGCAGAAGGCGGCGAGGATGACGAACGGGACGGTCGGCAAGAGCGGCAGGACTGCGCCGATTGCACCGAGGCCCAGCGACACAGCGCCCGCTGCAACCCACAAGGGGCGTTTCATAGACGTATTCTGCCGTAAGCCATAACTGTCGTCTAAGGCAGAGAGGCGCGGCTGGCTATTGCAGAAAACCGCCGCCGCTCAACGACGCTGGCAGGTGTTCATCCCGATCAAACGGTAAAGCGGGCAAACGCCGACCAGTCCGGTCAGCAATGGTATGACCCCAATCCATCCCCAAACGGCCTTGGGTCCGACAAAGACCATGGCGATCAGGACAATACCGACGATGACGCGCAGAGCGCGGTCGAGCGAGCCTTCATTGTGGCGCATGACGTTCTCCTCAGCCGTGTTCTACGGCGGGCTTAACATCTGCGCGCCTCGGCTGAGTGTCATTGATCTT
>JBBATT010000568.1:0-1027 GCA_040398605.1 Chakrabartia sp. | reverse complement strand
TCTCCAACGACTTGTTGATCGTGATCGGCGCCTTGGTGGGCTCCAGCGGTGCGATCTTGTCTTACATCATGTGCAACGCCATGAACCGCAGCTTCATCAGCGTGATCGCCGGGGGCTTTGGCACCACAGCCGCCGCGCCCAAGCCCACGGGCGAAGCGGCCGAGCCGCAAGGTGAAGTCAGCCCCATCTTGGCTGCCGAGACTGCTGAGCTGCTGCGTGATGCGAAAAACGTGATCGTGGTGCCCGGCTACGGCATGGCCGTGGCCCAAGCCCAGCACACGGTGTTTGAAATCACCAAAACACTGCGCGACAAAGGTGTGAACGTGCGCTTTGGCATCCACCCGGTGGCGGGGCGCATGCCTGGCCACATGAACGTGTTGCTGGCCGAGGCCAAAGTGCCTTACGACATCGTGTTCGAGATGGACGAGCTCAACGACGACTTCCCCGAGACCGATGTGGTCATCGTGATCGGCGCCAACGACATCGTGAACCCTGCTGCACAGGACGACCCGACCAGCCCGATCGCCGGCATGCCGGTGCTCGAAGTCTGGAAGGCCCGCACCAGCATCGTGATGAAGCGCTCCATGGCCAGCGGCTATGCGGGCGTGGACAACCCGTTGTTTTACAAAGAGAACAACCGCATGTTGTTTGGCGATGCCAAGAAAATGCTGGACGAGGTTCTGCTGGCTTTGAAAGCCTAAGACCTCATTGCATCGGTAGAAACAAGGGGGTGAACGGTGTTCACCCCCCTTCTTTTTGGCGTAAACCCCGAGGTTTTGGTTGTCAGTTTTCAGTCAGAGTTACTGTAGACTGCCCCGATCAGGAGATATACCCATGACCGCAGATCGCATTTGGTTGAGCAGCTACCCCGAAGGCGTTCCTTCCGACATCGATGCCACCCGTTACAGCTCATTGGTGGCTTTGATGCAAGAGGGTTTTGCACAGTTCTCTGAGCGCACGGCCTTCAGTTTCATGGGCAAGGACTTGAGCTACGCCGATCTGGACGCGCAAAGTCAAGTTTTTGCCG
>JBBATT010000567.1:0-1032 GCA_040398605.1 Chakrabartia sp. | reverse complement strand
GCATGACGAGCCACATGACCATTTCAATGCCTTCGCTGCCGGTTTCGCGCAGATACTCCAGATGCGGAATGAAGCGCGCGGCATCGCTGTCGCCGATCAGCATATCGAGGAACTTATTGTCCCATTCCCGGTTGAGCAGGCCCGCACGAGGACCCTGCAACTGGTGGCTCATGCCGCCGGTGCCCCATATCTGGATGTTCAGATCTTCGGGGAAGCTCTCCACGGCTCGTGCAATGGCTTCACCCAAGGCCCAGCAGCGGTTGCCTGACGGGACCGGATAAGTAACGACGTTGACCGCCAATGGCACGACCTTGACCGGCCATTTCTCGGGCTGGCCGAACATCATCGACAAAGGCACCGTCATGCCGTGGTCAACGTCCATCTCATTGATGATCGTCATGTCGAATTCGTCGAGGATCAGGCTCTGCGCGATGTGCCAGCCAAGATCAGCATGCCCTTCGACATCCGGCACGGGACGCGGGCCCCAGCCCTCATCTGCCGACTTGTAACGCTCGCCACAGCCAATCGCGAAGGTCGGGATGATCTTCATGTCGAACGCCGAGGCATGATCATTATAAACAAGGATGACGACGTCGGGCTTTTCTTCCTTTTCCCAAGCCTTGGTCCATTCATATCCGGCGAAAATCGGGCCGAAATAATCGTCGCCCGTCTTCCCCTGATCTACAGCCACGCCCAGCAACGGCACATGGCTCGATGCGACACCTGCGGTAATGCGGGCCATCAGTAACCTCCCTTGATTGAGCGATTGCCCTGCGGTGAGCGCCCGCCCTTGTTCATCATGTCCCGATATTCGGGGAACGTCATATCCGTCATTGTCGACACGGCTTCGGCGAAGCTCAGCCCATCCGTCGAGAACACCTTGGCGAGGAAGTAGACATTCCCGCCCAGATCAAGGCAGCGATTGTAATCACGCGCCAAGATCGCTTCCTTCTGGTCCTCTGACATCGGCCAGTTTTCGAGGTATTTGCGCTCGTCGGCCTTCCACGCCTCACGATTTTCAGGCGTCATCAG
>JBBATT010000566.1:0-1032 GCA_040398605.1 Chakrabartia sp. | reverse complement strand
CGCAAAATGTCGAGCTTGCGCTTGGTGTCGTAGCTGAGGCCCGGCGCATTCATGTAGCGTGCGGCTTCGCCAGCGAGCTTCACCGACATTTCGGTGCCTTCCGCGCCGACCTTCGCCGCGACAGCATCTGTATCATCAGTGATGTACGTATTGTTGATCCACTGGACCTGCGCGTTGAAGACGGAGAATTCAGCGAGCGACTTTTCAGCATCGGCGACAAACTTGTCCGCTTCTGCAGCGGTTGGTGCTGCCTGCTGCGCCAGAACAGGTGTGGAGAGCGCGAGCGACAGGCCCAGCGCGAGGGTTGAAACGAAGGTTTTCATGAGACTCTCCGGTGAAATATTGTTGCGCAGACTGTGACGGGCGCTGCGGGAACGGTCAAGCGAAGGGGAGGGAATTTTCGACCGGCGTAAGCCGCATGTTCCTCCCCAATGACTTGCATTGGGGAGGGGGACCATCCGAAGGATGGTGGAGGGGCCAGCGGAAGGTGCCATTGCCCCTCCGTCAGTCGCTGGCACGACTGCCACCTCCCCATCGCAAGTCGATGGGGAGGGACACGCCTAGTCCCTCAAAAACGCCACCATCGCCGCGGCCAGTTCCGACTTGGTGACTGCGCTCATATGGTTGCCTGGGACGGGATAATATTGACCCTGCGGCAGCACATCAGCCAACGCCTGCGCGTTGCCATTATCGTCATCTTCAACGCCGCAAACGACGCCCACTGGGAAATCCCAAGATCGGATCATAGCTTCATCTACACCAGAAAAACTGTTGATGAGCAGGTTGAGCGCGACTGGGTCCCCCTTACTTGTCTTTAGAAACGCTTCGACCATCCATTCGGGCGAGCCTTTTTCATGGGCGCCCAAATTGGTGAGGACATTCCGGAAATAGCCCGCGCGCCGGTCCGCCATGGTCAGTCCTTCCAATCCCATGCCCGACAAGATGACCTTGCCGGGGCGACACCCGCGCGACAGCATCCGCGCCACCGTCCGCGCACCCAGCGAATAGCCCGCTGCGTGAAAATCTTCGAGG
>JBBATT010000565.1:0-1033 GCA_040398605.1 Chakrabartia sp. | reverse complement strand
CGGCAAGACCTTTCCCTCTCTATTCTCCGCGACATGCTGATGACAGTGGCCCTGTTGTTCGGCCTAACTGGTCCTGCCGTTGCGCAGACCAACATTGCGGCGTCTCTGGCGGCAGAAAGCCAGTCGCCCAAAGCTGGGTCCACCGTCATGCTCGCCATCGACATGCAGCCAAAGCCGGGCTGGCATGGCTATTGGCGCAACCCCGGCGACGCGGGCGTCGGCATCTCGCTCAATTGGACATTGCCTGCAGGGGCCAAGCTTGGCCCGATGCGCTGGCCTGTGCCTGAAAAACTGGTCGTCGCAGGTCTGATGAACCATGTCTTCAATGGTGATCATGCACTGCTGCTGCCGGTCACCATCCCCGCTGGTCTGGCGCCGGGCACGCGCCTCCCTCTCCGTGCCGAAGCGCAATGGCTTGCTTGCACGGACAAGATCTGCGTGCCTGAACGCGGGACGCTGACGCTCGATCTCACCATTGGCGACGGTGCCGTCACTCCGACTGATAGAGCCCGCTTTGATGCATGGCGTGCAAAGCTCGCGCTGCCTTTGGGCGGGCAAGCCACGTTCCAGCGCGACGGGACAGGGGTGCGGATTGCCGTCCCCCTCCCCGCCAGCGTTTCGGCGACAGACGCATGGTTCTTTGCCGAAACCGAAGACGCGATTGCCTATGCCGCCCCCCAAAAAACGGTGCGGGTGGGCGACCGGCTGATCGTTGAAACAGAAGCGAAGGGCAGCGCGTTTGACCGGCTAACCGGCGTGTTGGCGACAGGCGACGGACGGGGCTTTGAGATCAACGCCACCCCCGGTCCAGTCCCTGCCGTTCAAGATGCCTCCGGTTTCGCGGCCATCATCGCAGCCCTTGCCGGTGCCATTCTTGGCGGCCTGCTGCTCAACATCATGCCCTGCGTCTTTCCCGTCATCAGCCTCAAAGCGATGAGCCTTGCCCGGGCGGGCGGGGATGAGCGCGCCGCCAAGCGCGAGGCGCTCGCTTATGCAGCTGGCGTCATGCTCACGTGCCTTGCGCTGGGCGGGC
>JBBATT010000564.1:0-1034 GCA_040398605.1 Chakrabartia sp. | reverse complement strand
ACCGGACCGCCTGGTGGAGCTCACCACGACAGCCTTCAAGCGCAGCTTCACGGACACCATAACGTTGCTTCCCCTCTCACCGTGGGGCAACCACAATGGTCCGCTGATCACACCCATCTCCGATGAGGAGATCGAAGCAGCCTGCGCAAAGCTGACCAATGGCAAGGCAGTCGGGCCAGACAACCTATCCGCAGAGCTTTTGAAGTACTGCGGAAACGAGGTCTATCGCCATCTCACAGTCACTTTCAACCAGATGTTCTCCACCCAGGAGCTCATCCCCGCTCTGGGAGCCGGCATCCTCGTCCCTCTGAACAAGCCAGGCAAAGCCAAGACCATCGACAACATTCGCCCTATTACGCTACTGAACGCCATTCGGAAGATGCTATCGCTCCTCACATTAGAGCGGTTGAACCCAGACGCCGATCGGTTCATCGACGCCTCGCAATGTGGCTTTCGCCGTGGCCGAAGCAGCGCAGAGGTCATCTGGACGTACGCATGGATCAAGGCCAACGCATGGCGATATCAGCGAATCTTCTACATTCTCGGCATCGACATGTCGAAAGCATTCGACACGGTGCTTCGAGCAAAACTCGTGTGGATTATAGAGCAGATCTCATCAGTCGACGTGGCCAGACTGGTTCGCATCCTTATGTCAAATACGACATGCAGGGTAACGGTCAAGAACATCCTCGGACCAGCGTTCGAGACCACGATCGGCATCCCGCAGGGCGACGGCCTATCGCCCGTGCTCTTCGTCATTTACCTTGAGGCAGCCATGCGGGACGTGCGAAACGCCGACGCAGCTCTCTACGGCTTCGGACGATGGGGCATTGTCCCCACCAACCTCAGCTATGCAGACGACGTCGACACTTTCGGAGTGTGCAAGCTCAAACTCGACGCGATCGCCAGTAAATCCGCCGTCATCTTCATCGACTGGAATCTGCACATTAACCTCGGCAAGACCGAGCACAAGGAAATCCGCCCCACCCAACGCGCCCACAGTGACTACAAGAAGCTGGGGTCGCACATCGACA
>JBBATT010000563.1:0-1048 GCA_040398605.1 Chakrabartia sp. | reverse complement strand
CATTGCAAAGCGCCGTGAGGTTGAAAAGGTCCGCAGGCGTCTGGAACAAAGCCTTATGCGCGCGCCCAACGACATCGAAATGGCCGAAGCGCTCGAAATGGATATTCGCGCCTATCAGGAGATGAGCGCAACCATCCAGCCGATCCGAGATGAGGCGATTGATGAAGCCTATTCTGACCATCTGATGGACTTTGCCGATCAGGGGGAACGCGCAGATCAGGCGATGGAGCGCGAACAGATGGCAGCCGCGTTAAAGCTGGCTATCGACAAGCTCAATGAACGTGAACAGATGATCCTCCAGCTCTATTTCGTGGAGGAACTCAACCTTGATGAAATCGGCCAAGTGCTCGGTGTCGGCGCGGCGCGCGTGTGCCAGATCAAGAAATCAGCGTTGACCAAGGTTCGGGCCATCATGGTCGAGGAAGAAGAAGACTTCGCCTAAGCGAAGCTCGCCTTGATCCCGTCAATCACAAACTGCGCCGCCAACGCCGCCAGAATGACGCCGAGGATCCGCGTGATCATTGCTTCGATCCGGTAGCCGAGGAAGCTCATCAGCGGCCCAGCCGCCAGCAGGGCGAACATGTTGACGATCAAAATCACAGCGAGTGCGCCGAACACAACGAGGCTCTGCTCCATCCCGCTTGATTTCGATGTCATCAGCATAACTGAGGCGATGGAGCCGGGCCCCGCGATCATCGGGATCGCCATCGGGAAGATGGAAATATCCTCATGCTCGGGATGCGCTTTTACATCCTCAACCCGGTGCTCCCGCCGCTCGGTCCGCTTTTCAAACACCATTTCAAGCGCGATGATGAACAGCATGATGCCGCCGGCCACGCGGAACGCGTCCAGACTAATCCCAAGCGCGCCGAGGAACGCCTCCCCAAAGACGGCGAAGAGATAGAGGACCAACGCCGCGACGAAGGTTGACCGCACCGCCATCGACCGACGGTGTTCTGGCGGTGATCCGGCGGTCAGACTTGCAAAAATGGGCGCGCATCCCGGCGGGTCGATGACGACAAAGAACGTCACCAGCGCCGAGATGAAA
>JBBATT010000562.1:0-1050 GCA_040398605.1 Chakrabartia sp. | reverse complement strand
TCCCGAGCCAGAGCCGGAGCCGGCTATTCACCCCGAGGAGTCGGATCCAGACTCAGACGAGGGGATCTCGCCCTGCCTGTGGGGGCGCGTCCTCGCAAAGTTCAAGACCGAGCCGGAGCCGGAGCAGGAGTCTGATGTGCAGACAGAGCAGCCGCATCGCCCATCACTACACTTTCGTCGGTTCTCCGAGCAGATGCTCGAATCGGAGCCCAAGCCCAGCTCACCCCAGCTTGCAAAGCCGCCGTCTGGCCGCTTCAAGCGCCGCTCCCTGTGCATGCTCCCCCCGGATGAAATGCAGGACGTGATGCTCGCGATCTCGCCTGATCCGTCGCCCATGCGAGTCTCGCCGGACGGGCCGGCCCCGTCCCCCGCGAGTCAGGATAACGCTACTGCTGGCTCACTCTTCTTGCGGTAACGCAGAACAAGCTTGGTGTTTTGAGTTTATTAATGCATGTGAGTCCAGTCAGACACATTGTCTCGCCTCTCATATACAAACACACACCACGTCGCCTACGCCACGCTTACTCCTTCGCCTTGCACTCCTTCTTGTGGCTGGACCTCCAGTGCCGAATCTGGCACTCCTTGTCGCAGTAGGTTACCTGCATACACTTGCCGCACTTCATCGGCTTCTCGGGGATCTTGCCGCAATACCCACACCCAGACAGGCCGCACATCAACTTATGCACTTCCCAGTGCTGCTTCTGACACTGTTGGCCGCAGTAAACGACGACGTTGCACTGGCCACAGAACATGCGGTTCTTCGGCATGTACTTGCCGCAGCAGGCGCAGCTCGGAAGCTTGCTCATCGCCTCGCGGCCGACCTCACGATATGCGTCCAGCTGCTCCTGCCAGTTCGGCGCGCTCAGCCCGATGTAACGGTCCGTCTCGTCTTGCGCCGCTTTGATGGCGTGTTTGTCGTAGCCCAACTGGAACAGATGGGCTTCGATGTTGAGGCACTGCTTCGCTGCGCCGGCGTACTCGGGTGGCGACATGCGCAGCCACGTGTCGCGTTCGAAGCGACTGCGCTCCAGGATCTCCTGCAGCAAGACC
>JBBATT010000561.1:0-1051 GCA_040398605.1 Chakrabartia sp. | reverse complement strand
GCGACCAATGCCTCCATCGGCGTCCACGTCGCCATGCAGGATTCGCAGCCGATGATCCTGTTCATCGGGGATGTAGACCGGGGCATGAAGGACCGTGAAGGGTTTCAAGAAGTCGACTTTGCCGCGATGTTCGGGCCGCTCTGCAAATGGGCGGCGCGCATTGATGAGGCCGCACGCATCCCGGAATATGTCGCCCGCGCCTTCAACGTCGCTATGTCGGGACGACCCGGCCCCGTCGTGCTCGCTTTGCCGGAAGACATGCTGTGCGAACTGGCCGAGGCGCTGGACCGGCCCCGCGTTGATCCAGTCGTGCAGGCCGCCCACCCGGACCAGATGGCAGACCTTGCCGCGCGATTGGCGGCGGCAAAAGCCCCCGTCGCGATCATCGGTGGCGCGGGCTGGACCGCACAGGCGGCGCGGGATTTCCAGATCTTCGCTGAAAGCTGGGGCTTGCCGGTCGCGGCCGGTTTCCGCCGTCAGGATGCGATCTCAAACAGTTCGCCTATTTGGGCAGGCAACCTTGGCTATGGGCCGAACCCGAAGCTGGTTGCGCGCATCAAGGCGGCAGATCTCGTGCTCGCCGTCGGCGCACGACTGGGGGAAGCGACGACCGACAGCTACACGCTCGTCACGCCCGACCATCCCAGACAGACGCTCATCCATGTCCACCCGGACCCCAATGAACTGAACCACGTCTATCGCGCTGACCTTGCCATCTGCGCGGATATGACGCGCTTTGCAGCTGCCGCAGCAGCTCTGCCTGCCCCGGTAACAGCATCACCGATGGGAGCCCAAGCCCATGCAGACTGGCAGGCCTGGCACACACCCGCGCCGTTCGAAACCAAGGTTGATCTTGGCCAATGTGTCGCCGCCATGCGCGAAGCACTCCCCGCCGATACGATCATCTGCAATGGCGCCGGCAATTTCTCCGGCTGGTGGCACCGCTATTGGCCCTATGGCGGCCTAGGCACTCAATTGGCGCCGACGGCAGGGGCGATGGGCTATGGCCCGCCCGCTGCTGTCGCAGCCGCCCTGCGCCGCCCTGACAAGA
>JBBATT010000560.1:0-1052 GCA_040398605.1 Chakrabartia sp. | reverse complement strand
GCGACCCGATTGACGTTAACGTCAACTGTTCCTATCCCGTCGTCAAGAGAGGTCACCTGGAGTCTGACGCATGAATCTTGAATTCAGCCCTGAAGAAATCGCCTTCCGTGACGAAGTGCGCACGTTCATCGCCGAGAACTACCCTGTCGAACTGCGTGGCAAGCAGGACGAAGGGGACGAATTGTCCAAAGAAGACTTTCTGAGCTGGCACAAGGTGCTGGCCAAGAAGGGATGGGTCGCCCCTGCATGGCCCGTTGAATATGGCGGCACCGGCTGGACGCCGACGCAGCGCTACATCTGGTCGGAAGAAACGGCGCGTGCCGATTGCATCCGCCTGATGCCGTTCGGCCTCACCATGGTCGGCCCTGTGATCTACACCTTCGGCACGCCGGAGCAGAAGGCCAAGTTCCTGCCGCGCATTTTGTCGGGTGAGGATTGGTGGTGTCAGGGGTATTCGGAACCCGGTTCGGGCTCTGACCTTGCCTCGCTGCGCACCAAGGCTGTGCAGGAGGGTGATCATTATGTCGTCAACGGCCAGAAGACCTGGACGACGATGGCGCAGCATGCCGATTGGGGCTTCTTCCTTGTGCGCACCAATTCGGATGCCAAGCAGCAGGAAGGCATCAGCTTCCTTCTCGTCGACATGAAGACGCCGGGCATTGAAGTCCGTCCGATCATCACGCTCGGCGGTGAGCATGAAGTCAACGAAGTCTGGTTGGAAGACGTGCGCGTGCCTGTCGAAAACCGCGTTTATGAAGAGAATAAGGGCTGGACCTGCGCCAAGTTCCTGCTCGCGCATGAACGCTCGGGCATTGCTGGCGTGGCCGCCTCCAAGCGCGGCGTGGAAAAGATCAAGGAAATCGCCAAGACCGAAATGGACGATGATCGTCCGTTGCTCACCAACCCGTTCTTCCGCCGCAAGGTTGCCGAACTGGAAATGGATCTGACGGCCCTTGAATATACCGAACTGCGGACGCTCGCCGGGGAAGCCCAGGGCAAGGGTCCGGGGCCGGAATCGAGCCTTCTCAAGATCAAGGGGTCCGAAATCCAGC
>JBBATT010000559.1:0-1055 GCA_040398605.1 Chakrabartia sp. | reverse complement strand
CCGATGCCGAACGTGCCAACGCCTGCGCATCCGCAGCGGCCGCCTTAGCAGCAGCAGCAGCCGATGCCGAACGTGCCAACGCCTGCGCATCCGCAGCGGCCGCCTTAGCAGCAGCGGCAGCCGAGTTGGCGCGCGCATCTGTGCGAATAGCCTCTCGTGATGCGGCCGCAATAGCAGCCGGGGAATCCGCACGGACCTGAGCGAGTGCCGGCATCGGCAATACGGCTGCAGCGATGATTGCAATTTTATACATGTTCAGTTTCACAGTTATATCCCTTCGCGTGATTTTTTCGTGTCCAACAGATCAAAATGCTGATCCGCTTTTCAAATTTTGAGAACGCTTTGCTGATCTATGGTGCTTTTTTTTCAGTTTTCTTATCAATATTGCGTTCTTGTTATTGCGCTGCGAACTATTCCTTAATTGGCGCAGGTGCCGTCGGCATTCCGACGGTCAGTGCTGCAATTGTCAGCCCCTGCGGCATAACCCAGCACGTCGACGCGGATCAGAGACGGTCGATCGCTACCATTGCCATTTTGCTGGGAGCTTGCCTGCGCGGCCGTGGCCGTTGTCGCCGCTGCGGCATTTGCCGGTGGCGCCGGTGCTGCGACAGCGGCCGAACTAGGCACACCTACCGAAACACCGCCAACCTTAAAGTTATCGGAATTTGCGACGCGTGCTGCGGCCACGAACACGTCGCCAGACGCACGGACGCCGGCATCGCCCGCATCAACCGTGCCAACTGGCGCCAGCAGCGTGACCCGAGACGGGGCAACATCCAGCGACGGCCGGAACGCGGCGATACCCGCTCCCGCCACGCTGCCCGCTGTATCGACTTCAGCAAAGGCATTCGGCGTAAAGCGCAGCGTAATCGGCGGGAAGTTAGAGGCACTCTTTGGCCCCTGCCCTGCGTTCAGATCCCCATTGGAAGACCACATCGTCACGTCGCCACCGCTCAAGGTGAAAAGGCGACTTTGGTTGAGGCGGAAATCGCCGTCGGTGAACGAGCGAATTGTCCCGCCGCGCAGGCTAAGCACACCTTCATAGCCGATGGGAA
>JBBATT010000558.1:0-1056 GCA_040398605.1 Chakrabartia sp. | reverse complement strand
CGATCATCTTGCCTTCTACAAGACAGGCCGAGCTGTGATAGAAACCATTGCCGTCCGTCGTGCGGAAAGCAACGCATTTGCGGTCCTGCCCCCGCCCGACGCGCCCGGCGAGGATGTCGCTGTTGTAGAAGCTACCGGTGAGGCTGCCATCCTCGGCGACGGTGAGCACCATGGGCTGCGAATAGGGCTCATCGGTGAGGGCAACACGCAGGTCGACTTTCCAGCTGCCGGCGAGAGGCGCGTAGCGCTCGACAACGGTTTCGGCAGCGGCGGCGGAGGAGAGGAGGAGAAGCGGGAGAACCAGTCGTTTCATTCCGTCGTCAATCCTCCGCTTGGCGTTGCGACAATGTGGTGCAGGACACCTTCCACATTGGCAAGCACATCTTTGGCAGGAACGCGCAGGACAGTGAGGCCTTGGGATCGGGGCCAGTCGTCGCGCTGTTGGTCAAAGCTTGGCTGATCGCCGCGATCATGGGCTTCGCCGTCGATTTCCAGGACCAGCTTGGCCGCGTCGCAATAGAAGTCGAGAACATAGCGTCCGAAGGGATGTTGGCGCCGGAATTTCATTCCGGCAGGTCGCTTGCGCAGTGCACGCCACAGCAGAACTTCCGGCAGACTCATGGATTGACGAAGCCCTTTGGCGCGATCCTTGGTCGAAGGCAGATGCGTCCTCAAAATCCTCTCCCCCCGGGAGAGGTGGCAGCGCGCAGCGCTGACGGTGAGGGGCCTTTAAAGATCAGTGCAATCCCTCTCCACCATGCTGCGCATGGTCCCCCTCCCCCGGTCGGGGAGGATATTTCACCCCAGCAGCCTTTCATGCACCACTTTGCCGCCCTGTGTCAGGCGGATGGCGGCGGTGATTTCGTCGTCATCGGGCAGGACAGGCTTGCCAGCTTCCTTGTCCCAAAAGGCGGAGAGGAAATTATAGAGGTTGCGTGAGAACAGAGCCGATGAGTCCGCGGCCAGATGCGCCGGCGTGTTTGAATAGCCGATGATCTTGACGCCATGCTTTACGACAACCTCATCAGGCTTGGAGCCTTCGACATTGCCGCCCTG
>JBBATT010000557.1:0-1069 GCA_040398605.1 Chakrabartia sp. | reverse complement strand
GGCCGCACGCACGCCAATTTGCTGCATCATTTCGGTTCAGCCTCCGGGCTACAGTGCGAACTTGCCGCCTATATGGGCGACAAAATCTGCAGCAAGATCGGCGCGGCGGTTGTGCAAATGCGTGGCGGGGTGGTGACGCCGCACGAGCTGGCTGACTTAATATTTGACCAGTTCGATCGCGAGGGTGCGGGCGCGCTTGCATCGTGGATGCTGTTGTCGGGCAATGAAGATGCGCTCGACCCGATTATTGAGGCGATCCATAAGCTGGTCGATGAAATCAGCGAAGATGGACAGGACGACACCTCGCTGCATGAACTCACGCTCGAGATGGTGCTGATGGCGCTGGGCGACGCATTGTTGGGCGGACCGATGTCGGCCTCGCTCGGCCTGCCGCGCGAGACGGGACGGCAAATTGCAGGCCGCAAGTTGGCGGCCTCATTCGATGAATGGCAGTCCCAGATTAAGGGTTAATCCGCCGATGGCGCTACGGCGCGACGCGGTAATATTCGCGGTACCACGCGGCAAATTTTTCCAGACCTTCGGCCAGCATCACTTTGGGTTTATAGCCCGTCAGTGCGTGCAGCTTTGACACATCGGCATAGGTGGCGGTCACATCACCCGGCTGCATGGGCCGCATGACTTTAACGGCCTCATGCCCAATGGCTTTCTCGAGCGTCTCGATCATTTCCATCAGTCCAACCGGATGACTGTCACCAATGTTGAGCACGCGGAGCGCGCCGCGCGCGGGTGGGTTGTCGAGCGCGCCGATGATCCCGTCGACAATGTCATCAATATAGGTGAAATCGCGCGCCATTTTCCCGTCGCCATAGACTTCAATGGCCTCGCCCTTCAGGATTTTCTGCGTGAAGCTGAAATAGGCCATGTCGGGGCGCCCCCACGGGCCGTAGACCGTAAAGAAGCGCAGGCCCGTTTGCGGGAAGCCGTATAATTTGGCGTAGGACTGGCTCATCAGCTCACACGCGCGCTTGGTCGCGGCGTAAAGTGATACAGGGTCGTTGGTGGGCTCATCTTCCTCGGCAGCATTCTTACTAGAGCTCACTTTTCTTGT
>JBBATT010000556.1:0-1069 GCA_040398605.1 Chakrabartia sp. | reverse complement strand
TTGCGATAGGCGATCGCGTAAAAGCCGGCGGGTCTATCCTGCCTCTGACCATTCTCTACCAGACTGCTGGAATCCTTCGAGATTGTAAAACTTCCGAGCTTATCCGTCAGGGTGAGGTCAGTAATACCGGACCCGTATCCTCGGTTGTAAGCGTCAAGTGAAAGGATCGCATAGATCAGGTCTGCTTCGGGATCGGCCTTCATTTCCCTATCTCCGAAGAAAAGTCGTCCAAAGTCACGCGCCTTGGGTCATCCATCCTCAAATCGGCATACCACTTGTCAAACCCGCTACTGGCCGAGAAACTAGGGATCCTCTTCTCGATCCCCGTTGTCACATCGGCTCTGGTGGTCTCCAGCACGATGCGCTTCACGCCGATGGTGTCGGGGTCGACCTGTTCCACGGTCTTGGGGTCGTTGATGTCGCCAAAGCGCACCATCAGCGGCCAGTCTGCGCGCGGCAGCTCCGCCTTCACTTCGCCTTCGCGGGCGTCTTCCAGACGATTGGCGACGGCATAGCCCCATGGCTGGTCGAGCTGCTGCCAATCCGGCGCAAGCGCTTTTAGCACGGCGTCTTTCAGTTCATACCCGCCTCTGGAAGATTTGAGCAGAACAAACACCGGCCCCTTTGGTGTTTCGAGAACCAGCGCCTCGCCCAAGATGATGGACCCGCCGGGCGTCTCATCGGCAAGTCGCGGTCCGTTCACACGCTCGGCAAGAAGCTCGTAAACCGCACTCCCTGATACAGCGCCTTCAACCGTCATCCGGTAATAGAACGAGGCTGTCGACATCAACAGCCCACACCCCGCCACCGCCAGCGTCGCCGCCCCTGCCAGCAGCCCGAGCGCGCTGCGCCGCGCAATTCCGTGTCCCATCATAATGCCCCCACGCTCTCCACACGCCGCATCCCAAAGCGGCGGGCGGAAGATAACGCCAAAATCTGAATAAAGCGCTGTGACGGCGGTCACGCAGGTTGGGGGGCTTGCACGATGGATCACGCGGAGGCGCAGAGATCTAGATCCTCCCCCGTCGGGGGAGGGGAACCGTCGAAGACGGTGGAGGGGGAGCGGGGC
>JBBATT010000555.1:0-1072 GCA_040398605.1 Chakrabartia sp. | reverse complement strand
CCCCCCAAGCCTTCGGACAGACTGCGCAACGTGTCTTCGAGGTAGCCATCGTCGTTGAGGTTTTCAATCAAGTAACGCAGCGCTGCTTGGTCGGTCGGACTCAGGCGCAGCGCCAGCGCTTGTCGGTGCAGGTGTGAGGTGAGCGACTCTTGCATGCGCGCCAGCTCAGTGGCGTCGGCCGTGTCGCTGTCGGCGGTGTTGTTGTGATTGCTGGCGGGGGCGTCACCGCCCCACTCGGAGTCGTCGGCCGAAAACTCCACACTGCCGTCGCCATCCCAGCTTTCGGCAATGCCGTCGACGCTGGGCTCGGTGTCGCTGGCGGTGTTGTCCACGCTGATTTCAGACATGCCGCCGTCCATCGAGGGCACTTCACGCAGGGGTTCCACTTCTTCATCACGACTGGGCGTATCGGCCTTATCAAGACCAAATTCTTCGCGTGGCGCTTCCTCAAAATCTTTGTCGAGAAACGGGTTCTCGTCGAGCATTTGCTCAATCTCTTGGCTCAACTCCAAGGTCGACAACTGCAACAGTCGGATCGACTGCTGCAACTGGGGCGTGAGCGCCAGATGTTGGGAGACACGAAGTGATAAGCCTTGCTTCATGCCAGATTACATTCGGAAATGTTCGCCGAGATACACGCGGCGCACATCGGCGTTCTCGATGATTTCGCGCGGCGTGCCTTGCGCCAGCACACGGCCATCGCTGATGATGCAGGCGTGGTCACAAATGCCCAAGGTCTCGCGCACGTTGTGGTCGGTGATCAACACACCCATGCCACGCGCTTTCAAAAAACCAATGATGCGTTGAATCTCAATCACGGCAATCGGGTCGATGCCGGCAAAGGGCTCGTCCAACAAAATAAAGCGGGGGTTGGTGGCCAAGGCGCGGGCAATCTCCACGCGCCGACGCTCTCCACCCGACAAAGCCAAAGCGGGTGATGCACGCAAGTGGTCAACACGCAACTCTTGCAACAGCGATGTCAAACGTTTTTCAATCTCAGCCGGCTCTAGCGAATGGCCTGCTTCATCGCGTTGCAGCTCCAACACCGCGCGCACGTTCTCTTCCACATTGA
>JBBATT010000554.1:0-1087 GCA_040398605.1 Chakrabartia sp. | reverse complement strand
CGGACTACCTGATCAAAATTTTGAACGCCCGGGTGTATGACGTGGCGCAGGAGTCGGCGGTAGAGACCGCCAAGCTTTTAAGCAAGCGGCTACACAACACGGTGCTCTTAAAGCGCGAAGACCAGCAAGCCGTTCGCAGTTTCAAGCTGCGCGGGGCCTATAACAAGATGGCGCACTTAAGCCCTGCGCAGCTTAAGCAAGGCGTGATTTGCGCCTCTGCCGGCAACCACGCGCAAGGCGTTGCCTTGAGCGCGAGCCGCCTGGGCGCGAGGGCGGTGATTGTGATGCCAACGACGACGCCGCAAGTCAAAGTAGACGCGGTGCGCGGGTTTGGCGGCGAAGTGGTTTTGTTTGGTGACAGTTACACCGACGCTTACAACCACGCGCTAACCTTAGAAAAAAAACAAGGCTTAACCTTCGTTCACCCTTTTGACGACCCCGACGTGATCGCGGGCCAAGGCACGATTGCAATGGAAATTTTGAGCCAACACTCAGGGCCGCTCGACGCAGTTTTTGTCGCTATCGGCGGCGGCGGCTTGGTCAGTGGTGTGGCCAATTACATCAAGGCGGTTCGCCCCGAGGTGAAGGTGATTGGGGTACAGATGAATGATTCGGACGCGATGATGCAATCGGTGAGCGCCGGCAAGCGGCTGACACTTGCCGATGTGGGTTTGTTCTCGGACGGCACCGCCGTCAAACTGGTCGGCGAAGAAACGTTTCGCATTGCCCGCGGCTTGGTCGATGAATTTATGACGGTCGATACGGACGCCGTATGCGCTGCGATCAAAGATGTTTTTGTCGATACCCGCTCGATTGTGGAGCCCTCAGGCGCGTTGGCGGTTGCGGCGATCAAGCAGTATGTGGCTACCCACAAAACCAAAGGGCAAACCTACGCTGCCATTTTGTGTGGTGCCAATATGAACTTTGACCGCTTGCGTTTTGTCGCTGAGCGGGCCGAGGTAGGCGAAGAGCGTGAAGCCTTATTTGCGGTCACGATCCCGGAGGAACGCGGAAGCTTTAAACGCTTTTGCGAGCTCATTGGCGCTCTGCCCGGAGGCCCGCGCAATGTGACCGAGTTCAACTACCG
>JBBATT010000553.1:0-1089 GCA_040398605.1 Chakrabartia sp. | reverse complement strand
TAACGTAGGAACTCAATTCTAATGAAGACAATGACCAAATTTATCGTTGCGGCCTCCGCGCTCGCACTCGCTCCCGCTGCTCCTGCCATGGCGCAGACGGTTGCATATACAGACGTGCAGCAGGTGCTCGGCACGTCGGCAGCAGCCAAGCTCGCCGATCAGCAGATGCGCGTGACTTACAAGGCGACCTATGATCAGGTTGAATCGCGCTCGCGCGTTCTTCAGGCAGAACTCAACGCCATGATCGTGAAGTTCCAGGCTGACCAGAAGACCAACGCAAACGATCCTTCTTTGCAGAATCAGGCGAAGGCCATTCAGGACAAGCAGCGCGCGGCGCAGGAAGAATTGGGCCGTCTGAGCGATCCGATTGAACGCGTGAATGCTTATGTTCTCGAACAGATTGACGTAAAATTGGATGCAGCCGTGACAGCCGCCATGGCAAAGAAGAAGGTTGCCCTGCTGCTGCAGCGTGGCGCCGTCATCAAGAACACGCCCGGCACTGATCTGACGCAGGACATCGTGAACGAACTCAACACGCTTGTTCCCAACGTGTCGATCACGCCGCCAGCAAATTGGCAGCCTGGCCAGAACCGTCCGGGTGCGCAGCCGGCTGCCCCTGCGCAGCAGCCCCAGGGCCGCTAAGCGAACGATAGGGATAAGGTGATGGCAGGGTCGCTCGATATTCGCGCAGTATTGGCGGCGCTGCCGCACCGTTACCCCATGTTGCTCGTTGACCGTGTGGAGGAGATTGTTCCGGATCAGTCGATCCGGGCAATCAAGGCCGTCACAATCAACGAGCCATTCTTTCAAGGGCATTTTCCCGGTCGGCCCATCATGCCGGGCGTATTGATCATTGAGGCGCTGGCGCAAGCCGCTGGTGTCCTCGCGATTGAGTCGCTTGGTCTCGCTGGGTCCGGCAAGCTCGTCTATTTCATGGCGATTGATGGCGCGAAGTTCCGCACGCCTGTGGAACCCGGTTGCCTGCTGACCTTGGAAGCCGAGTTCATTCAGAAGCGGGCCAGCGTCTGCAAATTTGCCGGGCGGGCACTGCTCGATGGCAAGCTTGCGGCTGAAGCCAACTTCACCGCC
>JBBATT010000552.1:0-1092 GCA_040398605.1 Chakrabartia sp. | reverse complement strand
GACATGACAAAAAAAAAATCAAATTAGTATTATTGTTTGAAACGTTTCGAGTTTGTATGTCGAAACATTTACTTACTTTTTTCTGTACCAGACTTCGTTCCTCTCTGAAACCTCCCTCTCTTCTTCTTCAATGAAAAAGTTGAAAGAGATATAGAGATAGAGATAGAGATAGAGATAGGTATACGGAAAAATATAGATTTTTTGTGTCGGGCTAGGTTTCTGGAGGAAGACGGCCTGGTACAGAAAAAAGTAAGTAAATGTTTTCAAATACTAACTCACAACCTTTCAAAAATGCACCATTTTTTTGGAAACGATTTTTTTCAATGACGTGGTTTGAGATACATTGCCTCACTGCACGATCCCTGTGAATGGGTTGCTGGCATCGGCCGACGAGAAGAGCGACCACTTGCGCGTAGGCGACTTCGAGGGCTTGAGGGCCTCGTATTTTTCCTGCAGGTCAGCAACCGCCAGCGTCAGGTCCTCTATCTGCTGATTGTGTTTCTTTATCATTTCGAAGCTTGCGAGGGAGGCACGCGCCACGCGTGCGTCGATGTGCGACGCGAGCTGCTCGAAGAGCTCTGTGTGCAGCGCATCCACGCGGTTGTCGGTGTATTGCCGCGCGCCTTCGGTGGCGCTGTGCAGAAAGCGGAGCTCGAAAGCAGTGGTGACCTGCTCCTGGCGTGCGTCTTCCTGCATTTTGGAAAGGCGATGCTCGATGTCGGCAAGGGCAGGACCTTCAGTGGCGTGCGCCTCGTAGAGGTACTGCGCAAGGCGCCATGCTGCGGCGGCGTCGAGCGCGGCGACGCGCGCAGCGAGCGCTGGCGAGTGCTCTGCGTGCGCATACGCATGGTGAACGTGCTGCTGTGTGCTGCGCAGGTCGTCGGCGCAGGCGGCGTCTGCGTTGGCGCGGATGCGGTCGACGGACTGCACGGCGTCATGCGCGACAGAGTGCTCGGGGATGCTGAGCGCAGAGAGTAGGTCGAGCGCTGCGTCTGCATGCGCGGCGACGACGGCAGGCCAGAAGCTTGGGGCCGCGTCAGCATGTGCTTCGACGCTCTCTGAGCTGTGTGAGTCGTCGGCAATAGGCGAGAG
>JBBATT010000551.1:0-1107 GCA_040398605.1 Chakrabartia sp. | reverse complement strand
GTCACGCCTTTGGCCAGCGTGCCTTCGACTTTGATGAGCATGTTCTTGGCTTTTTTGGCCAACAAAGTTTGCGTGGCCATGACGTGCTCGACCTCGGAGGTGCCGATGCCGTGGGCCAGCGCTGCAAATGCGCCGTGGGTGGAGGTGTGGCTGTCGCCGCACACCACGGTCATGCCGGGCAGGGTGGCGCCGTTTTCAGGGCCAATGACGTGCACGATGCCTTGGCGCTTGGACAAGAAGGGGAAGAAGGCCGCAGAGCCCGATTCTTTCATGTTCGCATCGAGCGTGGTGATTTGTTCTTTGCTGATCGGGTCGGTGATGCCGTCGTAGCCCAGTTCCCAGCCGGTGGTGGGCGTGTTGTGGTCGGCAGTGGCGACGATCGAGCTGACCCGCCACACCTTGCGCCCGGCTTGGCGAATGCCTTCAAAGGCTTGCGGGCTGGTGACTTCGTGCACCAAATGGCGGTCGATGTAGAGGATGGCGGTGCCGTCTTCCTCGGTGTGGACGACGTGTTCGTCCCAGATCTTGTCGTAAAGCGTGCGTCCCATCGGAATCCTTTGAACAGGGAAGCCGATTTTACGCGCCGACCCCGCCCGCATTTGCGCGGGTCGGGTGGACCCTGTCTTAGCGGCTTTCCAGCGGCAGCACGTCGCGCCGGGGCGAGCCGGTGAACAACTGGCGCGGGCGGCCGATTTTGTATTCCGGGTCGCTGATCATCTCGTTGAGCTGGGCAATCCAGCCCGCCGTGCGCGCCAAGGCAAAGATACCGGTGAACAGCTTGACCGGAATGCCGATGGCGCGCTGCACGATGCCGGAGTAAAAGTCCACATTGGGGTAGAGCTTGCGGGAGACGAAATAGTCGTCTTCCAGCGCGATTTTCTCCAGTGCCTTGGCCAGTTTGAACAGCGGGTCGTCCTGCAGGCCCAGCGCTTCGAGCACTTCGTTGCAGGTCTCTTGCATGAGCGTGGCGCGCGGGTCGTAGTTTTTATAGACCCGGTGACCAAAGCCCATGAGCTTGACGTTGGAGTTTTTGTCCTTGACCTGGTTCATGAACTCGCCGACTTTGCTGATGCCGCCGGAGGCCTGGATTTCTTCCAGCATTTGCAG
>JBBATT010000550.1:0-1107 GCA_040398605.1 Chakrabartia sp. | reverse complement strand
TCGAATCGTTAGCGGTGCCTTCGGTGGCAACAGCTTCGTTGAGTTCAGTTGCGTTTGCTTCGACAGCTTCTTCCTTCTTGCCGCAAGCGGAAAGGGTCAGGCCAACAGCGACGAGCGAAACGATTGCAAATTTCTTCATGGTATCAACTCCCTAGGCAGAAAATGATCTGGACAGGGGTGCGCCCTAAATACCCAAATCGAGGTGGACATTTACAGCGTTGTTAATGGTTGCTCAAGCCCTTTTGTTCGCTTTTGCCAAAGAGGCCAAAAACCCCGGAAATTGGCGGCTTAGAGCAGCATCAAGCGCCTCCATTGAGCATGTTTTGCCCAATTCTTGCAAACTCGTGACAGCAAATTCCGGCAAACCGCACGGAACGATCCCGTCAAAGTGCGTCAGGTCCGGTGCAACATTCACCGCAAAGCCGTGAAAGGTGACCCAGCGACGCACACGAACGCCAATGGCGCCGATTTTCGCCTCCACGCCATTGTCCTCAGTCCAGATGCCGACACGGCCTTCCGCGCGCCAGCAGATGACGCCAAGATCTGCCAAAGCTGCGATTACCCAGCCCTCAAGCGCGTGGACATAGCAGCGGACATCCTCCCCACGCGCCTTCAGGTTCAGGAGGACATAGCCGACTCGCTGGCCGGGGCCGTGATAGGTGTAGCGCCCGCCCCGCCCTGCCTTGAAGACAGGAAAGCGGGGGTCGAGCATCTCTGCGGGGTCTGCGCTGGTGCCGGCTGTGTAAAGCGGCGGATGCTCCAGCAGCCAGATGTGTTCGCGCGCTGAGCCGTCCGCAATGGCCGCCGCCCGCGCTTCCATGGAAGAAAGCGCAGTCGCATAGTCCGTCAGTCCGTCAGAAACGGTCCAGTCGATATCCGAATCGGCGTGCGTCATCAGTGCGGCATGGCGTCTGGTGGGTGCGAAGTCGAGATAGAGCGCCGATCAGGAGGGAAAGCGCCGCGCCACCCAATCCAGCGCCTGACGACTGAGCGATTCGGCGAAAGGCTTGCTTTCCGCCTCGGCATAGCAGCGCAGTTCCGGCGCATTGCCGGACCCGCGCAAGTGGATGATCCGCCCATTGGCAAAGGACATGCGGACCCCGTCCA
>JBBATT010000549.1:0-1110 GCA_040398605.1 Chakrabartia sp. | reverse complement strand
CCCATATTCGGGGCTAGGCGGAATCGCTCGACAACGCTAAGGCCCGCCCATGTCCCAGATCACGCCCGAAATCGTCGCCGAACACGGCTTCTCCCCCGAAGAATATGAGCGCGTCCTGCACGCCATGGGTCGGGAGCCGAACCTCACCGAACTCGGCATTTTTTCGGTCATGTGGTCAGAGCATTGCTCCTACAAATCCTCACGCTTTCACCTCAAGAAGCTGCCGACGACAGCGCCTTGGGTCATCTGCGGCCCCGGCGAAAACGCAGGCGTCATCGACATTGGCGACGGGCAAGCCGCGATCTTCAAGATGGAGAGCCACAACCACCCGTCGTACATTGAGCCTTATCAGGGTGCAGCGACAGGCGTGGGCGGCATCCTGCGCGATGTCTTCACCATGGGCGCGCGTCCAGTCGCCAACCTCAACGCCCTGCGCTTTGGTCGGCCAGATCATCCCAAGATGCGCCACCTGATCTCCGGCGTGGTGCGCGGCATTGGCGGCTATGGCAATTGCGTCGGCGTGCCGACCGTGGGCGGGGAAGTGAACTTCCACCCGGCTTATGACGGCAACATCCTTGTCAACGCGATGACGGTGGGCGTCGCGGACACCGACAAGATCTTCTATTGCGCGGCTTCGGGCGTCGGCAATTCCATCGTCTACGTCGGCTCCAAGACCGGACGTGACGGCATCCACGGCGCCACCATGGCGAGCGCCGACTTTGGCGAAGATTCGGAAGAAAAGCGCCCGACCGTGCAGGTCGGCGATCCCTTCACGGAAAAGCTGCTGATCGAAGCCTGTCTGGAACTGATGGCGACCGACGCGATCGTTGCCATTCAGGATATGGGTGCCGCTGGCCTCACCTCCTCCAGCGTCGAAATGGCGTCCAAGGGCGGCTGCGGCATCCGGCTGAACATGAACGCCGTCCCGCAGCGCGAAACGGGCATGACGCCTTATGAAATGATGCTCTCTGAAAGTCAGGAGCGGATGCTGATGGTGTTGAAGCCGGGCAAGGAAGCCATGGCCGAAGCCATCTTCAAAAAGTGGGAACTCGACTTTGCTGTGATCGGCGAAGTGACAGAGGGCGGCCATATGGTGCTCGAATGGAATGG
>JBBATT010000548.1:0-1118 GCA_040398605.1 Chakrabartia sp. | reverse complement strand
TGGATCAGCGGCTCAATATCTTCGACTGCCCGGGTTTTCGACACGGCAATCAAATGAATGTCTTCGGGCGCACGCCGCGCCATCTTGGCGGCGGCTGCCATGCGTTCACGGATTGCGGTCAAAGGACCGGCGGATGTTTCTGGTGTCGCTTCCTGCATAGCGCGACGCTATAGGCAGAACTATGCCGCGAAGCCACCCCCTGCCGAAGATCTGGCTGATGACAGACGAACGTCTGGGCGATGACCTGTTGCCCGCCATTCAACGACTGCCCGCACGATCAGGCGTCATCTTCCGGCATTATCATTTGGACGCGGCGGCACGAAAATTGCTGTTCGGGCAGGTCATGCGCATTTGCCGGCGGCGCGGGCATGTTCTGCTGCTGGCAGGGGACGAGCGGACGGCGATACGCTGGCACGCCGATGGTTTTCATCAAAGAAGCCGTCGCGCGTCGCGATTGCTCCACAGCGCACCGGTCCATGATGCGCGTGAAATTGCAGGCGTAAAGGCGGCACGCCCAGACCTTTTGTTGCTATCGCCTATTTTCGCAACAAACAGTCACCCCGGCGCGCGACCGCTCGGTCCGCTATCCTTTAACCGGCTCGCAAAACTGGTGTCATCGAGCCGCATCATCGCCTTGGGCGGCATGAACCGCCGAAACGCCCACATGCTTTCGCCGCGGTTGATCCACGGTTGGGCGGCGATTGATGCTTTTAAGAAAAAGACTGCTTAGAAGCGGATTTTGGTTCCAACATAGACAGCTTCGCTGTCCTTGCGGTTGTCAGCCAACGGAATGACGCGGTCATTTTCGCTGGCATAACGGACACCAGCGGTCACGTCGATCTTACGGCTGATGGAGAAGCTTCCGCCCACATCAAGCTTGTAATCGCCCGACGCTGCGCTGCCGCGCGCTGGGGGTGCCAATTCGCGGCTTTGGTCCAATTTGATATTGGTGCTGAACTTGCTTGGTTTGCGTGCAGCCTCATCCAGAGAGAAGCTGCTTTTTCCAAATTCGCTCAAAGGTGCTTTGACTGCGCGACGTTGCGCCGCAGGCAGTGCGAAGCCTTGCCAGCCCTTTGATGCGGTCAAACGATAGTCCACCGCCGAAAGGCGAAGACCCT
>JBBATT010000547.1:0-1142 GCA_040398605.1 Chakrabartia sp. | reverse complement strand
ATGACCCAATCATACAGCGCAGACCGCGAAGGAATGTCTTCGATGTGCAGGAATTCTGGCGCGACGGGCGCGCTCCCCTCCCCGTAAAGCGCGAAGCGCGCGATGTCCTGCCGGGCCATGTTCATAAGGCGCACAATATGGACCTGATCGAAAAGTGCAATTCATTGTCGCAAAGCTGCCTCGCCTTTTGATGTCCCCTGCCGCACGACTTGGCCAAATAAGCTGATTGAGGGAACGCGCCGCATGAAGACACAGGTCGCCATTATTGGCGGGGGACCCGCGGGCCTTATGCTCGGCCATTTGCTGCGCACAGAAGGCATTGATTGCATCGTTATTGAACGGGCATCGGGCGACTATGTGCTTGGCCGTATCCGCGCCGGCGTGCTGGAACGCGTGACGACCGATCTCATGGATCGCCTCGGCCTCGCAGAACGGATGCACAAAGAAGGCCTGCCACATGAAGGCTTCAACTTGGCGGATGGTGAACGCCTGATCCGCATCGACATCGCCGCCCTCACCGGCAAGCAAGTGATGGTCTATGGCCAAACCGAAATCACCCGCGATCTGATGGATGCAGCCCCGTCGCGTAGGCTTGAGGTCATTTACGACGCCGATGATGTCGCCCTCCACGATATCGAAAGCGACGCCCCGTTCGTGACGTTCATCAAGGATGGCAACGAACAGCGCATCGACGCCCGCTTCATCTGCGGCTGCGACGGATTTCATGGCCCTTCGCGACAGGCCATTCCGGCGAGCGTCGGCCAGCCATTTGAATTGGTCTATCCCTTTGGCTGGCTCGGCATTTTGGCTGATGTGCCACCGTGCAACCATGAACTGATCTACGCCAATCATGATCGCGGCTTTGCGCTTGCCTCCATGCGCTCCCCCACCCGCAGCCGATATTATATCGACGTGCCCCTGACCGAGAAGGTTGAGGACTGGTCGGATGATCGCATCTGGGACGAACTGGCAACCCGCCTCGGGCCTGATGCCGCCGCCCACATGACGCGCGGCCCTTCCATTGAGAAAAGCATCGCGCCGCTGCGGTCCTTCGTGTTTGAACCGATGCAGCATGGCAGCCTGTTCTTGGCGGGCGATGCAGCGCACATCGTACCCCCGACAGGCGCCAAGGGCCTGAACCT
>JBBATT010000546.1:0-1144 GCA_040398605.1 Chakrabartia sp. | reverse complement strand
CGGATGGAATCCGGCGCCCATGTCGGAAAGATTGTGCTGACGGTTTAGGGCTGGCCCTTCCGCAAGCAGCGCGTCACCCCAGCGGAGGCTGGGGTCTCGTAGCCGGGGCGCATGAGATGCCAGCCTGCGCTGGCATGACGCTATTCGTTTTAAACCCGCGCGTCCTGTAACCGCTTTGCCCGCTTGCGGATCACGCTGGGCACGAAGCGGGCGAGGAAAGCGAGCTGGCCTGCCGTCTTGCCGACCAGCGTATGGACCTTCTTGCCCTCAATCGCCGTCCAGGCGGCTTCGGCGACCATTTCCACAGGCGAAATCTCAAAGCCCGCTTCCTTCAACGTCTCGCGCGAGGATCGGTTGGAGCCGGACGAGATGCCGTCAAGGATCGGCGTATCGATGAAGCTGGGCATCAGGCTGCGAACCTTCACGCCGTGCGGTGCCCATTCAATGTCGAGCGCCTCGGTGAGCCCGCGGACACCGAATTTGGTGGCGGCATAAACGGCAAGGCCGCCTGATCCATAGATGCCTGCCGCCGAACAGGTGTTGAGCAGGCAGGAGCCGGGCGTTTTGGAGAGATAGGGGAAGGCCGCTTCCGCCCCCCGGATGACGCCCTTCAAATTCACGTCGAGCATCAGATCATGATCCACCGGCGCCACATCGGCAAAGGGGCCGCCTTTGCCGAGGCCGGCATTGTTGAACAGCACGTCGAGACGTTCGCCCGCCGTTTTCCAAAATTCTGCAAGGGTGGCGGCCCATTGGTCCGCTTCACGGACGTCCAGATGGTAGGTTGCGCTCTGCCCCGCTGGGAGCATCGCTGCTGTTTCAGCAGTGCCCGCATCGTTGATGTCGGCCAGCCCCACGAACCAGCCCTTATGCGCGAAATGGATCGCCACTGCGCGGCCAATGCCTGATGCGCCACCTGTAATAAATATGGACTTTTGACCCGCCATTTTACATCCCCTGCTATATCCTTAATAAGCCCCGTAACCAAAGGAGCCGGTCGCGCCAATGCGAAATTTGGGGATGATCCTCGCCCTCTTGCTGTTGCCGACCCCGGCGGCAGCCCAGGTCGTCCTCTCTTTCTACTCGCATGAGCTTGGCTCTTCCTTCCCGCACGCCTTTGTCGTGCTGAAGGGCAAAACAGAAG
>JBBATT010000545.1:0-1151 GCA_040398605.1 Chakrabartia sp. | reverse complement strand
CGCCCGCGCCATGCACAGGAAAGCTTTAGACACGTATCCCTCACGCTGACCACTATCCTCGTACACCGCGCTCTGCGTGTTGATCTGCTTGCTGATGCCTGACATGAAATCCGTCAGCGAGGCGGAATCGTGAACAAAGATGCGACGCAGGATGTCCATTTGACCATGGAAGTGCCGGAAGCGCGACTCTGCCATGCCGTCAGCCAGGACTTTTTCAACGAACTCCGAGCGCAGCGAAGTGTATCGAATCAGCACTTGAGTGAACTCTTCCCGAAGAGACTGTCGCACAGTCAGGCCGGGGTTTGCCTGCAACTCCTGAGCGAGAGTATTGAGCTTTACCGACAACTTGTCAACTTGAGTCATCAGGTTCACGAAATCCCCTTGCTTGGTCATGTCGTTGGCGTCCGCAACCACCCAGCGCGCATGCATCCACAGCCATTGCTCGAGTGCGTGCATACTCAAGGGCGACGTCGCCAGGAGCGAGGCTCGCTCGAACTGGAAAGTGTAGAAGAATCCAGATTGGTTGCAATCGGGGGGTATCTCTTCCCCCGCCGCTCGCATCTTGGATAATTGTGCATCCTTGACCTTCCACATCTTGAGTTGCTCCACCTGCATAGGCGTGTCGGAGATGCGAAGAATCGACGCCCGGTCCCCTCCGAAGACAGCGCAGACAAGATGCGATGATATCTGCAGCGCCTCCTCGTGCGACGGCGCGGGACACTCTGACGCACTCCGCTTCGCCGACATGCGGCCGGCCAGGCCGCCAGCGCTGGAGAGTTTGTTCAGTTCAGCGACGGTGATGGAGTCATCCGGGGGCGGTGCGTGCCCGTGATGAGGGTCCGAGACATACGTGGCACTCCGATGCTCCCGGGCGCGCCTCTCGAAGTCCGAGCCAGACCTTGCCTGCTGCTGCTGAGCGGTGCGCCCCGTCGCCCGTGCGTCTGCGATGCGCTCATTGCGGGCCACCCAGTCCACCTCCGCGTCCTCCATATAGTCTGAGCCGTGAGCAGGCGCGCCCGAAGCCTCGGGCCGCCGCGACACGCTGGGGGCTGCCGCCGCGTTCCAAGGCAGAGACTGGCCCGAGCGCCAAGTATGAGGCGGAGAGCGCGAGCGATCGCGGCCTTGCACTCCCCGCGCCGCAGCGGGAGACC
>JBBATT010000544.1:0-1159 GCA_040398605.1 Chakrabartia sp. | reverse complement strand
GGCGGCTGCGGGCTCTCAGCGCTGCGCGGCCGGCCAAAGCTGGGACTGGGACGGTGTGCAGTTTGAGGTCTTGCATCCGGCAGCAACCGATGATGTGCCCCACGCTCGCAGCAACGCCCTCAGTTGTGTACTGCGCATCCGCAATGCCTCTCAAACAGTGCTGTTGACAGGGGACATCGAAGCTCCGCAGGAGCTGGCTTTGCTCCAACGCGCTGCACCCGCATTGAAAGCCGATGTGCTGCTGGTGCCGCACCACGGCAGCAAAACCTCATCGACCGATGGCTTCATCGATGCCGTTGCCCCGCGCTGGGCTTGGGTGCAAGCGGGTTACCGTAATCGTTTCGGCCATCCCGCTTCTGTTGTGGTGGAACGCTACCGCCAGCGACAGATCCAGCTGCTGGACTCGGTGCATTGCGGTGCGATGCATTGGCGCAGCGATCGGCCCGACCAGGTCCACTGTGAGCGGGACCTGTATCGCTATTGGCACCACAAAGCACCCTAAAGTTCTCGCTGATCAGCCGAGGCGGAATGTGTTCTGATTGGGTACGCATCTTGCTAAAACACAGTGCAGGAGAAAAGTTCAATGCGCAAATTTGACGAAATGTATGAACAACTGCCCGAGGCGGGCGTTGGCGGTCCGGTCCGGGCGCATTACCAGGCATATGCCCAGTGGCTTTCTCAGCAAAGCGCCGAAGTGATGGCCGCTCGACGCGAAGAAGCTGAAATGATTTTTCGACGCGTGGGCATCACCTTTGCCGTCTATGGCGACAAGGATGAAGACGGCGCCGGCACCGAGCGTTTGATCCCTTTTGATCTGATCCCCCGCGTGATCGCCGCGCAAGAATGGTCCGATATGGAAGCCGGCCTGGTGCAGCGCGTCACTGCGCTCAACCGCTTCATTCATGACGTTTACCACGACCAAGAGATCCTGAAGGCGGGCATCATCCCCCGCGAGCAGATCGAAGGCAATGCCCAGTTCCGTCCCGAGATGGTGGGGGTGGACGTGCCCAACCAAATTTATTCACACATCAGCGGCATCGACATCGTGCGAGCGCCCGACAGCGCAGGCAAGGGCGAGTACTACGTGCTCGAAGACAACCTGCGCGTGCCCAGCGGCGTGAGCTACATGCTGGAAGACCGCAAGATGATGATGCGGCTG
>JBBATT010000543.1:0-1163 GCA_040398605.1 Chakrabartia sp. | reverse complement strand
CGCAGAGCCGGTTCCGAAGCTTTGGCCTGATCACCGAATGGGCAGGCAAGGGCGACGGCCGCAATGCATCCCAATGGCGGGCGGACCTGTCTTATGACCGGATGATGGACCGTGCGCGCGCGGGGCTTGGCTATGCGCGGCAGTTTGACCGCCTGTCGCTGTCGGGCAATGCTGAAGTTGCCACCGACGGATCGGTTGCCGCGAGCATTGGCCTGACCTTCAGCATCGGGCCGAACCCGACGAAAAAGGGTGGCTTTAGAATGACTTCCGCGCGTCTGGCGACGCACGGACAGGTGCTGGCGCGCGTCTTTCGCGACAATAATGCTGATGGCATCCGCCAGCCGGAAGAACCGCTGGAACCCGAAGTCCAGCTCGCCGCAGGACGCGTCCCCGTCGATCAGTTGACGGACCCCAATGGCGAATCCGTCATCGACAGTCTGGAGGCGTTCCGCCCGGTCCTAATAGGCGTGGATGCGAGTTCACTGCCCGACCCGCTGCTTTCCCCCTCCGGCCCCGGCGTCGTCGTGACCCCGAGGCCCGGCGTGGTCGCTATTGTTGAACTTGGGCTGACGGGTGCGGGCGAAGTCGATGGCACCCTCGTCAAGGCAGGCAGCACCAGCCTAGAGGGCGTCGATCTGGAACTGTTCGACGCGCGCGGCATCGTTGTGGCCCGCACGCGGAGCGACTTTGACGGATATTTCCTTTTTGAACGCGTGCCTTACGGCCAATATCGCCTGCGCATTGCAACAGCGTCGGCCGTGGCGGCGCGTCTTCACGCCGGGCTCGCAGGCGATGTGCAGGTGAGCAGCACATCGCCCAGCGTCCATCTTGGGGCGACTGCTGCAGATCCGTCAGATGTGCGGACAGCCGCGGTTCCCTAGGGCCGCTATGGCCACGTGTCTGGTGAATGCAAAACGGCCCCGCTGCATCACTGCATCGGGGCCGCTTTTACATGTTCGTCTCTTTAAAATGGTGCGGCCGAGAAGACTCGAACTTCCACGGGCTTTCGCCCACAACGACCTCAACGTTGCGCGTCTACCAATTCCGCCACGGCCGCACATTTTTTCGAGCATTGCCGCGCAACCAAGGGTTCCGGGCAAGGAACAGGGCGCGCCTCTAGCAGAGGCTTTCGGGGCAGGCAATGGCTTTAACCCATTAAGTGC
>JBBATT010000542.1:0-1165 GCA_040398605.1 Chakrabartia sp. | reverse complement strand
TGTCTGATCGGATGTGCGCCAAGGTCTCAGCCCCATAGCGGCCATCATCGATGACGACGTTGGCGCAGTCGCCCGCGGCCGGCAGCATGGCGCCGACCACGTCTTCTAAGAGCGCTGCGTAAATGTCGATGTCATGGTCACCGCGATCCATACCAAGCACAGGGCGCGTGGCTGAAAGGGCGATGCCGATTGTGGCGGTGGCGCCCGACTTTTCGAGCAGCTCGAAAAGCAATCCGCGCTCGCCAAGGTCGATACGGCTGCCCTTAATCTCGCTGGTGATGCCGGTCACAGCCCGAAAGCGGGCGATGATCGCGTCTGCCTCTGCCTTTTCAATGCAAAGGCCCGCGAGCGTCATGACATTACGTCCGACGCCCCCGGACTCATCGCAATAGATTTCAGGCAAAAGGGGTCACGCCCCTTCGGCCGCCGGCCCGCCGACATTCTTGCGGCGTGTTTTGGGAATAGATGTGCCGCCCTTGCCCAGCGGACGTGGGGCGTTGCGGTCAATGCCCGACCGGTCCGGCTTGGTGCCGTCTGCGAGCAGCGCCTTGATTTCATCGCCCGACATCGTTTCATATTCCAGAAGCGCTTCGGCAAGCGCATGGAGCTGCTTCTTGTGCTTGGTCAGCAGCTTCTTGGCCTGATTATAGCCGCCTTCAACGATCCGCTTGATCTCCTGATCGATCATCACCGCCGTCTCATTCGACATCTGGCGGCTGCGGTTCATGGAATAGCCCAAGAACACTTCTTCGTCGGCTTCGGCATATTGGAGCGGGCCGAGCACATCGGACATGCCCCAACGTGTGACCATGTCACGGGCAAGGCCAGTTGCGTACTGGATGTCAGACGAGGCGCCGGACGAAACCTTTTCATAGCCGAAGATCAGTTCTTCCGCCACGCGGCCACCCATGGCGACCGAGAGGTTCGCGTACATCTTGTCGCGGTGGTAGCTGTAATTGTCACGCTCCGGCAGGCGCATGACCATGCCCAGCGCACGACCACGCGGAATGATGGTCGCCTTGTGGATAGGGTCAGACGCCGCTTCGTGGATCGAGACGATGGCGTGCCCCGCTTCGTGAAAGGCGGTCATGCGCTTTTCGTCTTCGGTCATCACCATGGACTTGCGTTCGCTGCCCATCATGACCTTGTCCTTGGCCTCTTCAAA
>JBBATT010000541.1:0-1177 GCA_040398605.1 Chakrabartia sp. | reverse complement strand
TGCCAGCGACCAATTTCATCAACGTTGTTTTGCCCGCGCCATTGCGGCCGATCAGGGCAAGCCGATCGCGTGCGCCAATAAACAGGTCGATATCCTGAAACAGCCAGCCGCCACCTTGTTGCAGCGCGAGATTTTCGAATGCGAAGATTGGGGGTTGAGACATGGTCACGGGCGGATAGGGCGGGCGCCGCCGCATTGCAACCGTCACGGCCATGTCATGCTAAACTTGTTTCGGCAGCGTGTTTGATGCATTCGGACGAAAATCAGACCCTGAAACATGTTCAGGGTGACGGGCAGGGCGAAAGAATATGCGCTATATTTATCTCAACGGGGAATATGTTCCCGAAACCGACGGCAAAGTATCGGTATTCGACCGGGGCTTTTTGTTCGCTGACTCTGTCTACGAAGTCGTCTCGGTACTGGGCGGCAAGCTCGTGGATTTCGACGGCCATGTGCAGCGACTTGGCCGCTCGCTCGGCGAACTGGGCATCAAAGGCGCGCCTGATGCCGCAGCATGGCTCACGATTTGCCGCGAACTTGTTGCGCGCAATGCTGTCGAGGAAGGCATGATCTATTGGCAAGTCACGCGCGGTGCGCCGACGGACCGCGATTTTGTCTTCCCGCCCGAAGGCACGACCCCGACCGTTTTGGCCTTTAGCCAAAGCCGTGCATTGGCGGACACGCCATTGGCAAAGCGCGGCATTCGTGTGGTTACTTTGCCTGATTTGCGCTGGGGCAGGGCCGATATCAAAACGACGCAATTGCTCTATGCTTCACTGATGAAGAACGAGGCGATTGCCCGCGGTGTTGACGATGCATGGATGGAACGTGGCGCCGTTGTGACAGAGGGGCCCGCGCAACACGCGCACACCATTACCCATGATGGCGTGCTGATCACGCATCCGCTGAACCGCGAAATCCTGCACGGCATTACCCGTGCGGCTGTTTTGCCAATGGTCGCGCAAACAATCGAAGAGCGGCCGTTTTCGGTCGCCGAGGCGGAACAAGCGGCTGAGGCTTTCGTTTCGTCGGCATCAGGCTTTGTGATGCCGGTGGTGGAAATCAACGGCAAAGCCATCGGTGATGGAACACCCGGTTCGGCAACCGTTCAGCTTCGCCAAGCCTATATCGATTGGGCACGCCAAACCGCGATATAAGTGGGTGGCATCACATAGGA
>JBBATT010000540.1:0-1191 GCA_040398605.1 Chakrabartia sp. | reverse complement strand
CGGACCCTTGAACTGCAGCCGGTGCATCCCTGCGACCTTCACGATCGCACCATTGGGGGCCAGCGACCCCTTTAGGCCGACAACGCCGCCTGTCGGGGACAATGGCTTGGTCGCGGCATGGATGACCTTCTGGTCGGGGTTCCAGGTGATCTCATCAATATTTTCGCCGAGCGTCTTGCCCGTCACGGTCATGCAGTTGCCGTGCAGCAGCCCTTCGGAGAGGAGCGACTTCATGAGCATATAGACGCCCCCTGCTTCGTACATGTCCTTGGCGACATAATTCCCGCCCGGCTTCAGGTCGGCCATATACGGCGTCGTCTTGAAGATCTCGGCGACGTCGAACAGGTCAAATTCAAGCCCCGCCTCATGCGCCATCGCGGGCAGGTGCAGCGCGGCATTGGTGGAGCCACCCGTCGCCGCGACAATGCGGGCGGCGTTCTCAAAGGCGTCCATCGTGCAAATGTCGCGCGGGCGGATGTTCTTGGCCAAAAGTTCCATCACCTGCACACCGGCTGCGTGGGCGATCTGGTCACGCGTGGTGTAAGGCGCGGGCGCCATGTTGGAATTGGGGAGCGAGAGGCCAATCGCTTCCGCCACACACGCCATCGTGTTGGCCGTGTACTGGCCGCCGCACGCACCGTGGCCGGGGCAGGCGACCTTTTCCAGCGCATGGACTTCTTCAATGGGGCAGGTGCCGGCCGCATATTTGCCGACGACTTCAAACACATCGACAACCGTCACGTCACGGTCCTGATAACGGCCGGGAAGGATAGACCCGCCATAGACGAAGATGGACGGCACGTTGAGCCGCAGCATCGCCATCATCATGCCCGGGAGCGACTTGTCGCAGCCCGCAAAGGTCACCAGCGCATCGTAGCAATGGCCGCGCACGGACAGCTCGACCGAATCCGCGATGACTTCGCGGCTGACGAGCGAGGACTTCATCCCCTGATGGCCCATCGCAATGCCGTCGGTCACAGTGATGGTGTTGAAGCGGCGCGGCATGCCGCCGCCCATTTCCACACCAACGCGGGCAATGTCGGCCTGATGGTCCAGCGTCGTGTTGCACGGCGCCGAATCATTGCCGGCAGAAGCGATCCCGACGAAGGGCCGCGCAATTTCTTCCTCCGTCAGCCCCATCGCATAATAATAGCTGCGGTGTGGTGCGCGCTCCGGCCCGACAGACACATG
>JBBATT010000539.1:0-1200 GCA_040398605.1 Chakrabartia sp. | reverse complement strand
GAGATGCCGCCGTCTGTCAAAGCCGAGCCGCCAAATTGCGTCAGATCGAGCGGCAGCACGACTTGCCGTTCGGCACCCAAGGCTTCGGCAACGCGCGCGGCCGCCTGAAGTTCAATCCGGTGGCGCTGATTATAATCGATCGTGAGCGCAAACAGGCGCCAACCAGCGGCCTTCGCCATGGCCGCGACGACAAGCGAATCGAGTCCGCCGGATATCAGCGCGACCAGCGCGCCACCTTCAGGTGCCTTGGGAAACGTCATCCCGCGCAGCTAGGCCGACGCGCCACGTCTTTCAAGCGTCAGCCTGAACCATCCGCATAAAAGAAGAGGGCCACCCGAAAGCGGCCCTATGAGTTTCACTTCACATTAGGGAGAGGAAGTTCACCATGAGAACTTCGAAAACCGGTTTACCCGATTAAGGTTAACGTATCCCTAACCGCGGCTTGGAAATCTTGCGCGATGCCACACCCGGCGAACTGCCCGCACAGTCCCCCACGCGTCTGGCTTCTGCGGAAAAAGCAAAGGGCGACTGATCCGCAATGCCCTGCGTATCAATTTGCACCAGACGCGGCGTTTCGACGCGAACTGTCGTCCGCCCGTTCCCACTGGACGCGCAAGAATATTGGACTGTCGCTTCCCGCTGGGTGTCCGAGATGACATAGCGGGTGCACACATTATTTGGGTGGCGCAGCTGGAGCAGAATCTTGGCGTCCGACATGCAGAAGCTGCGGTTGGCGTCTGGATTGTCGCGGGAACGGATGTCCCAGAAGCCGGGCTGAACAGACGACAGCGCCTTGATCGGCACATAAGGCGTGCCCGGCGCGGCGACGCTGACACTCGGCGTCACGCCGACACAGGCCCCCGCAGTGATGAGAGCTGCGATCAAGTACTTTGCCTTCAAATCCGTGCCCCCCTGCCTTGCAACATGGTTCTAGCCGTGGATTAAGCCACAAATATGGCCCTGTATTGGAAAAATACTACAAGCATGTGGCCAAGCTCAATCAACCAGACTCGCTTTGCTGCCTAGACGCTGACAGCAAAGATCTTTGAGCAAAAGGCGCAATCAACATTCACCAAACCGGCCTCGTCGGCCATCTCTGCCCGCTGATCTTCGGGAAACTGCATAATCACCGAACGGACATGCTCACCATCGCAGCGGCAGCCTTTGGTCAGCGGCGTTGACGGGAGGATGCGGATTTCC
>JBBATT010000538.1:0-1204 GCA_040398605.1 Chakrabartia sp. | reverse complement strand
CGCTCACTTCCGACGCACGCACGCGTTTTGAACGCGTCGTTGACCCGGCGTTCCTAGATGATGCGGGTGCCATCATCACCCAGATGATCCTCGATATCTGTGGTGGTGAGGCTTCCGAAATTGTCCGCGCAGGTGAGCCACCGCTGGCCGCGAAGACGGTCACTTATGACACCGCTCTTTGCGCAAAGCTGGGTGGCATTGATGTGGCGGCGGACAAGCAGGCGGACATCCTCACATCGCTCGGCTTCAAGGTGGATGGTGCGACGGTCACCGTTCCAAGCTGGCGCCGCGATATCGATGGTCCGGCAGATCTGGTGGAAGAAGTCGTTCGCATGGTCGGGCTCGACAATGTCCCCTCCACGCCGCTGCCCCGCGCAGATGGCGTCGCCAAACCGACCGCGACCCCGCTGCAGAAGTTGGAACGCCGTGTCCGTCGCACCGCGGCAGCACGTGGCCTCAATGAAGCAATCAATTGGTCCTTCCTCCCCGAAAAAGAGGCTGCGGCCTTTGGGGGCGGCAGTGGGAGCCTCGCCAATCCGATCAGCGAAGACATGAAGGTCATGCGGCCATCCCTGCTGCCAGGTCTATTGTCGGCCGCACGCCGCAATGCAGACCGCGGTGCTGACAGTGTCCGCATTTTCGAAATCGGCCGCCGCTATCTGGCGGACGGCGAACATCTGACTGCAGGCCTTGTGCTTGCCGGTGAAAAGTCGGCGCGTGGCTGGTCAGAAGGCAGGCCAAAGGCTTTTGACGCCTATGATGCCAAGACGGAAGTGCTGGCGCTTCTCGCCGCCGCAGGGGCGCCGGTCGACAACCTCCAGATCATGGGTGAGGCTGGGCCGCATTATCATCCTGGCCAGTCGGCGACACTGCGACTGGGGCCGAAGAATGTTCTCGCAGCCTTCGGGTCACTGCATCCCTCAACCGCCAAGGCTTTCGATCTTGATGGACCGGTCATGGCCGCTGAAATCTTCCTCGATGCCATCCCCGCAAAGCGTGGAAGCGGCTTCATGCGTCCGGCCTTCACACCCCCTTCCCTGCAGGCCGTGAAGCGCGACTTTGCCTTCCTTGTGGCAGCGGACCTGCCCGCGGGCGATCTTGTCCGCACTATCAAGGGCGCTGACAAGGACAACATCGTGTCTGCGCGGTTGTTTGATCAGTTCGCAGGCCAAGGTGTGCCGGAGGGGCAAAAGTCCCTCGCCGT
>JBBATT010000537.1:0-1206 GCA_040398605.1 Chakrabartia sp. | reverse complement strand
TGGCGGTCCGGCACTGTGCGGGCGCTCCGCACACCCGCTGCGCGTGAGGCACTGGAAGCCGTCCTCCCCAAGCTCATCGACGGCCTCGGCAAGGCGCCTGATCCGCTCCACGCGATCAACCAGTTCTCGACGATCGTGGAGCGCCTGCCCAGCGCCATCAATCTGTTCCGGCTGCTCGAAGCGCGCCCCGCCTTGCTGACGATGCTGGCCGACATCTTGTGCCATGCGCCGACACTCGCTGAACAGCTGGGGCGACGGCCAGATATGCTCGACCGGCTAATCGATGCCTCCGCACTCGACGCACCGGGCAGCGTGGACGAGGTGGCCAGCCAGTTGCGCGGCGGCGAAACGCTGGAGGACAAGCTTGATCGTGTGCGGCGTGTGGTGGGGGAGATGCGCTTTGCGCTCGGCGTCCAGCTTCTCGGCGGGGTCCATGATGCGCTCGATGTGGCGGCCGGCTATGCGCGGATTGCCGAGGCTGCCATCAACGTCGTCGCCGATGCCACCATCAGCGAATATGAACGCGCCCATGGCAAGGTGCCGGGCGGCGAGCTGGTCATCCTCGCGCTAGGGCGCATGGGCGGCGCCGAACTCACCCACGCGTCGGACCTTGATCTCATCTATCTCTTCACCGGAGACTTTGCCGCCGAATCGGATGGCGCCAAGCCCTTGGGCGCCGTCCATTATTTCAACCGCCTTGCCCAGCGCGTGACCAACGGCCTGTCCGTGGCGACGGCAGCGGGGCCGCTTTATGAGGTCGACACCCGCCTGCGCCCCTCGGGCAATGATGGCCCGCTTTCGGTCTCGCTCGACGGCTTTGCCCAATATCAGCGCGAGGATGCCTGGACTTGGGAACATATGGCACTCACCCGCGCGCGGCCCGTTTATGGATCACCCGAAGCGCGCGCAGTGACACAGGCCATCATCGACAGCGTGCTGACCGCCCCGCGTGACGACGCCAAGCTGATCGCCGACGCCGCCAAGATGCGCGGCGACATGGCGGCCCACAAACCGCCCAAAGGTCCACTCGACGTCAAACTTTCCGCAGGCGGGCTCGTTGATCTGGAATTCGTGACGCATGTCACGCAACTGCGGACCGGCAAGGGACTGAAGCCACGCCTGTCCGGGGCCATAAGCGAACTTGTGGCCCTTGGTCTGCTCGACCCCCTCATGATCGAGGCCCATGCCCTGCTGACGCGGATGCTT
>JBBATT010000536.1:0-1210 GCA_040398605.1 Chakrabartia sp. | reverse complement strand
AGCGCGTTCATCCCGAAGATCGGGTTGGCATCGCGGATCGAAATGCTGTCGATGGCGGCATCGGGCAGCAGATCAAAATTGACCGTGTCGCCAAAGGGCAGGTTGAAGCGGCCCCCATCAAGATAGACGGCCAGTCCCTGCGCATTGCCCTGCAAAGGTGAGGCGGAAAAGCCGCGATAGATGAGGTTGGGCTGATAGGGGTTGGACTGCGCTTCGGACAGCGAGACCCCCGCCACATCGCGGGACAGCGCGCGCAGGACATCCGGTGGACCTGCGCGCCGCAAGGCGGCTGCATCCACGCGGATCGCATCATCGACATCAGCATCATTGCCGGGTGCTGTCACAATGATCGTGTCCGGCTCTGCCGCCACCAAGGGCGCGGTGCTGCCCAGCAACAGTGCCGCAAACGCGAAAGACCGGGTCATGGTCGGCTCAAACAAAGGCAGGCGACTTCCGCAATTGCTGATAGGCCTCGACGACACCTTGCAGCTTCTTTTCATGCGTCCTGTCGCCTCCGTTCCTGTCCGGGTGATACTTTCGCACCAATTCTGAATAGCGGCTGCGCAGCGCCTTGCGGTCCGCATCCTGATCAAGACCAAGTTTTTGCAGGGCATCCCGATCTTCGGCGCTCAGATGTTTTCCATCGGCACGTTCGCGCGGCATGGCGTCTGCCGTGCGCTGCCGGAAGCGTGCGGAAATGGCATCTAGTGGATCGTGGAAATCTGCCCAGCGCGGCGGCTCATCGACGCCCGCCGTTGCGCGGAAGGCACGCGTTTCGCGCTCCCACCCGCTCATTGGCATTTGCGCGCGCTCTATTTCGTCGCGGGACATGCCCTGGAAGTAATTATAGCGGGTGTTGAATTCCCGCACATGATCAAGGCAAAGCCATTGCCAGTCGCCCGGCCCATCGCTGCCTGCCCCGCGTCCACCGGGAGAAGGTGCACGAAACTCGCCGGGTTCAGGGCAACCGGGTGCGCCACAGGCCTGCTGATGCCCAGGAATGCGACCATGAAAGCGGTCACGCGGGCGGGCGTCCCGATCGCTCATCGCGCAGCCCAATCAAAGGAGATGCTGTGCCCCACTGGCGCGGGCGACCAGTCTGCATGCAAGGCGAGGACCTGCGCCATCGCCGCATCAATCTGCGCATCGGTGATGGCGGGGAAATCGACGTGTGAGGTGGCGCACCCGGCTTCACCCATATGCCGGATCG
>JBBATT010000535.1:0-1213 GCA_040398605.1 Chakrabartia sp. | reverse complement strand
TGTCTCCGAACACGGTTACCGTCCAATCTTCACGCGTGAAGCCGATCTGCGCGTCGGTGAGGGCATAGCCCGGCATCTTGTAGCGCAGAACGGTCGTGGCGGGAACGATGATCCCGTTTGGACCAAGGACGCTGCCGTTACCGGCAACATCACCCGACGGATAGGTCGCCGGCTGGTTGTACATCGAGCTTATGTAGTTCACGCCACCCGCAACAAACCACTGCGCGTCAGCTGGACCGTCAAACTCGTAACGGACACGGATGTTACCCTGGAAGTGCGGGCTGAACGGCGTGATGCCGCCAACGTTACCAAACGGGCTTTGCACCGGCTTCACGACACCGCCGACAAGAACCTGCGTGATGCACTTGCCGAAGGTCGATGCAGCAGGGTTGTTGGCGATGAAGCAAGGCGCGTTAGCCTGCTTGCTGTCGTTGTACGTTGCCGAACCTTGGATCGTCAGACCACCAGACGGACGCGCCACGATCTGAGCTGAGGCGCCCTTGATGTGGTAGGTTGGGCCGTTGGTTCCAAACGCGGTGTTGCCGAAGCCTGCAGCCGGGTTGAAGAAGCCAATCTGCGTATCTGCCCATTCCATGTAATAGGCAGACGCGTTGAACGTAACCTTGCGGTCGAACAGATCGGTCTTAACGCCCATTTCGTAGTTGGTCAGGTTATCCGGCGCATATGCGGCTGGAACGAGCAACTGCTTTACGCCTGGACGGATCGGGTCGTTCACACGTGCCGAAGGACCACGGTTAAACGCGCCTGGGCGGAAGCCCTCGCTAAACGTGGCATAGACCATCGTGCCGTCCTTCGGCTTCCATGTGATCGTGGCCTTGCTCTTGAAGCCCGTATACTTGGACTTGAGGTTAAGGGCATCAAGGTTTGAACCCGTCGCACACACCGGAGTCTGATAGCAGCTGGCGCTGAACGAGGAGTAGACCGAACCGCGCTGATAGTTCTGGTAGTTGTAGTAGCGTGTGCCGGCCGTGATCGTCAGGTTCGGCAAGATGTCGAAATCAACCGAGCCAAATGCCGCATACTGCTTGTAACCACGCTGGATGTCCTGACCAAAAGCGATAGCCGGACCACGTGGACCCGCCACGTTCAGCGTGGCAGCAGCGTTTGGCGCAACAAGACCCAAGCAGACCGAGCCCGCAGCGCGGATCTGAGCTGCCGTCAGCGCAGGATTGCACGATGGAATCCGATGGGG
>JBBATT010000534.1:0-1229 GCA_040398605.1 Chakrabartia sp. | reverse complement strand
TCACCATGGACTTGCGTTCGCTGCCCATCATGACCTTGTCCTTGGCCTCTTCAAATTCAGCCATAGCGACCAGACGCTTGCCCTTGCGGGCCGCCGTCAGCGCAGCTTCATTGACGAGATTGGCAAGGTCAGCACCTGAAAAGCCGGGCGTGCCGCGCGCAATGACGCGGGCATCGACGTCGGGTGCCAGCGGCACCTTCTTCATGTGGACCGCGAGGATCTTCTCACGACCTTCAATGTCGGGCCGGGGCACGACGACCTGACGGTCAAAACGGCCGGGACGCAGCAGGGCCGGATCAAGCACATCGGGACGGTTTGTCGCCGCGATAATGATGATGCCTTCATTGGCTTCAAAACCATCCATCTCGACCAGCAGCTGGTTGAGTGTCTGTTCGCGCTCATCATTGCCATTGCCAAGGCCTGCACCACGGTGACGGCCAACGGCGTCAATTTCATCGATGAAGACGATGCAAGGCGCAGACTTTTTCGCCTGTTCAAACATGTCGCGCACGCGGCTGGCGCCGACGCCGACGAACATTTCGACAAAGTCAGAGCCCGAAATGGTGAAGAACGGCACGTTCGCCTCACCCGCAATCGCGCGGGCGAGCAGCGTCTTACCGGTGCCGGGTGAGCCAACGAGCAGCGCGCCCTTCGGGATCTTGCCGCCAAGTCGGGAGAATTTGCCGGGGTCCTTCAAAAAGTCGACGATTTCCTGCAATTCCTCACGCGCTTCATCAATGCCAGCGACATCGCCAAAGGTGACGCGGCCCTGCTTTTCAGTGAGCATCTTCGCGCGCGATTTGCCAAAGCCCATCGCGCCGGAGCCTGCACCCTTTTGCATTTGGCGCATGATGAGGAAGCCGATGCCGAGGAACAACAAAATCGGAAGCGACTGGTAAATTAGGAACTGAAGGAAGCTCGGGCTTTCTTCAGGTTTGCCGGTGAATTCGACGCCCGCCTGCAACATGCGCTGGGCAAATTGTGGATCAGGCACAGCATAGGTGCGGAATTCTTCGCCATTCTTAAGCGTGCCGGTCACGACATCGCCAGACTGCACGACGGATTTCACCGAACCTTGGTCGACGCGCGACACAAAGTCGGAATAGGCGATGACATCACCTGACGCGGTGGTGCTCCGCCCCTCGAAAATCGAAACAAACAGGGCCAGTGCCGCTAGAATCGCGACCCAAATTGCGAGGCTCCGCAACCATGGGGACATATTGGGGCCC
>JBBATT010000533.1:0-1234 GCA_040398605.1 Chakrabartia sp. | reverse complement strand
GATGGCAACCGCATCATCTAGGAACGCCGGGTCAACGCCGCGTTCAAAACGCGTGCGTGCGTCGGAAGTGAGCGCCAGTGTTTGGCCGGTCTTGGCAATCCGTTCCGGCGTGAAATAGGCGACTTCGAGCAAGACGTCAGTCGTGTCGTCGGCACAGCCCGAATGTTCACCGCCCATAATGCCCGCAATGTCGTGCACGCCATCGTCGTCGGCAATGACGGTCATATCGGCGGTCAGGGTGAAGTCCTTCCCGTTGAGCGCCGTGACAGTTTCACCATCCTTCGCGCGGCGGGCAATGACGGCACCTGTGAGCTTTGCCACATCATAAGCGTGGCTCGGGCGGCCATGGTCGAGCATGACGTAGTTGGTGATGTCGACGAGTGCGGAGATCGGGCGCTGGCCTGCGGCTTTGAGGCGGGCCTGCATCCAGTCCGGCGAGGCGCCGTTCTTCACGCCCTTGATGACGCGACCGTAAAAGGCCGGGCAGCCTTCGGGATCATCGGTGCGGATCTCGGTTTGGCAGTGGAAGCTGCTGCTGACGGAGGGGACCTCAAGTGGCTTCAATGTGCCGAGGCCCGCCGCTGCCAGATCACGCGCAATGCCGCGCACGCCCATGCAGTCCTGCCGGTTGGGCGTGATGGCCACGTCGATCACGGCATCGTCGAGCTGTGCGTAATCTGCAAAGGACATGCCGACCGGCGCGTCGGCGGGAAGCTCAATGATGCCGTCATGGTCATCGCCGAGTTCCAGTTCACGTGTCGAACACATCATGCCGTTTGATTCAACGCCACGGATCGCGGCCTTCTTCAGCACCATACCATTTGCGGGTACAACAGCGCCCTCAATGCCGAATACGCCAACAAGGCCCGCGCGCGCATTGGGCGCGCCGCAGACGACCTGCAGCGGTCCATTGCCGGCATCGACCGTGAGGACCTGAAGCTTGTCTGCTTGCGGATGGCGATCTGCCGTCAGCACCTTGGCGACGGTGAAGCCTTTCAGCCGTTCCGCCGGGTTCTCAATGCCTTCGACTTCAAGGCCGATGCGGTTGAGCACATCGGCGACATCCTGAATGGTCGCGTCGGTATCAAGATGGGCTTTCAGCCAAGACAGGGAGAACTTCATGCGCCGACTCCTCCGCTGAGCGTGGGGACATCGAGAGCTGCAAATCCGTAATGCTTGAGCCAGCGCAGATCACCGTCAAAGAAGGCGCGCAAATCATCCATCCCGTATTTGA
>JBBATT010000532.1:0-1237 GCA_040398605.1 Chakrabartia sp. | reverse complement strand
GCTTCCTTCTCAAAGAAGGACAGCGGAATGAAAAGCGGAAAATAGCAGTTATCGACGCCTGCCAGCTTGATTTCGGCATCCATGAGCTTCTGGATGCGTTCCCAGATGCCATAACCCCAAGGACGGATGACCATGCAGCCGCGGACGCCGGACTCTTCGGCCAGATCAGCTTCGGAGATGACCTCCTGATACCAGGAGGCAAAATTCTGGGCGCGGGTGACGGTGAGAGCATGTTTCATGCAGAGCGCGTTAGCCGAGGCGGATGCTAGACCGCAAGCTTAGGGTATAGCCGTTCCCCCCGTTCACAATTCTGTTGCGTCCCCTTCGAGGTCGCTTATGCGATTTTTCGTGACCGCAGTTTCGAACCATACCGATGATCGGCGCTTGCTGGCCCTTGGCTTCCGGCTGGGAGCCATTTTTGGGCTCTCGACAATGTCGATGGTGGTGAAGCTGGCGAGTGAGAGCGGCATTCGCCTGCCCGAAATCATGTTCTGGCGCCAGTTCATGGCCATCCCGGTGGTGCTCGTCTGGGTGCTGTTTTCCACCGGCCTTTCCAGCCTGAGGACCACACGCTTTGGGGCGCATTTACGCCGGTCCTTCCTCGGCGCGACAGGCATGTTCTTCACCTTTGGCAGCATCGTCCTGCTGCCGCTCGCAGAGGCAACGGCGCTTGGCTTCACCGTCCCGATCTTCGCCACGATCCTGTCTGCCTTTTTCCTGCGCGAAAAAGTGGGTGTCCACCGGTGGGCTGCTGTTATTGTCGGCTTCATCGGGGTTCTGGTCGTCATCCAACCGGGCGGCGGCGGCTTTCCGCTCACAGGCGCGCTCGTCGGCCTAGCAGCGGCGCTGATGGTCGGCATTATCAGTCTGCAGTTACGCGACCTTGGCAAGACCGAGGCACCGCCTACGACCGTCTTCTATTTCTCGCTTCTATCATCGTCCATGCTGCTCATCCTTCATTTTGCGCCCTTGCCCGGGCCGGTTGAAGAGGCCTTGGCTTGGGGGACGACATCCCACAGCGCTTACCAGTGGATGCTGATTGCGGGGCTAGGCCTGTGCGGTGGCTTGGGCCAAATCGCCCTCACCGCGTCGCTGCGATACGCGCCCGTCTCCACCGTCGTCGGCATGGATTATACCAGCCTCATTTGGTCGACCGCTTATGGCTGGCTGATTTGGAGCGTACTGCCCGGCACATCGACATGGATGGGCGCGCCGATCATCATTGCCAGTGGCCTTT
>JBBATT010000531.1:0-1242 GCA_040398605.1 Chakrabartia sp. | reverse complement strand
TATCCTGCGTTCGCCCTGAGAGGATTTCGTCGCCAATAATCGCGATGCCCGCAGTCCAGATCCGGTCGTTGTCCATGGGCATCGCTATAGCGCCCCCATTCCGCCTGACCAGCCCCCGAAAGTGCAGTTTTGGGGGATCCATTTGGTAACCGATTGCTAACCTTCTTTGTTGAGGTGGCATGTCAACGGATTGGTAACGTCTTTGCGAGATAAGGGCTGGCGACAAGAAGATCGATTTAGATCCATGTCGTAGTGGAACAAGATTGGAGACCAGAGATGATTAAGTTTGCACGTAAGCTTGCCCGCAACACCAAGGGCGCCACGGCCATCGAATACGGCCTGATTGCTGCTCTCATCGCCGTTGCTGCGATGACCGCGATGTCGAACCTCGGCTCGACACTGAACGGCACGTTCAGCAACATCGACGGCGAAATGGCTGCCGGTACGGGCGCTGCTGCTTAATAAGCAGCGACGCAAGTCGAAAAAGAGCGGGCGGCTGGGAAACCAGCCGCCCGTTTCTTTTTGTCCGCAGCGTCCGCCCACCAAAGAAAATGCCCGCCGGACGAGTGTCCAGCGGGCATCCCTTTTCCTCCCCAGGAAAATCGTGTGTTCAGCGGCCCATCGCGCTGCCGAGGCGGTGGTAGAGCCTTGAGAATTTGATCGACTCCGGCTTGTCCTTCACCACTTCGAGATAGTGGACGACCGCTTCACGGAGCAGTTCGAAATCCTCCGTTGAAAGGACGGCGCGGGAACGTGCTGGTTCTGACATGATGTGTCTCCTTTACTACTTGCTCAACCAAACTGGTTCATGGTGTTGTGGGCGCCGCCGGCCTTCAACGCGGCATCGCCTGCGAAATATTCCTTATGGTCGTCGCCAATGTCGGACCCCGACATGTTCTGGTGCTTCACACAGGCAATGCCTTCGCGGATTTCCTTGCGCTGGACGCCTGCGACATAGCCGAGCATCCCTGCATCGCCGAAATATTCCTTCGCCAGATTGTCGGTCGACAACGCCGCAGTGTGGTAAGTCGGCAGCGTGATCAGGTGGTGGAAAATGCCCGCCCGCTTCGCGCCATCAGCCTGGAAAGTGCGGATGCGCTTGTCTGCGGCAACGCCCAATTCCGTTTCATCATATTTGGCGTTCATGAGGTCCGCACGCTCATAAGCGGCCACGTCCAGCCCTTCGGCGACCATCGCATCATAGACCTGCTGGCGGAAATTGAGCGTCCAGTTGAATGACGG
>JBBATT010000530.1:0-1249 GCA_040398605.1 Chakrabartia sp. | reverse complement strand
TTGTACAGCATCATCCTGACGGGATGGCTGCCGCCGCTTTATGCCATCATGTATGATCAGGTCTTGCCGCGCATGCGGGGCGTGACCACCAGCGTTTATCTGCTTGTGATGACGATCCTTGGCCTTGGCATTGGGCCCTATCTCGTCGGCCTCATTTCCGATGCGACGGGCGACCTTGGGACTGCGATCCTGTCGATCAATCTGGTCTCGCCGGTGATCGTCGTCTTGCTTCTGGTCATCGCGACGCGTGCGCAGCGGGATGAAGACGGGCTGGTTGAGCGGGCGCGGGCAGCGGGCGAACCGATCTGACCCTGTCAGGTTTTGCTTGATTGCCTTCGCAACGCATGAGAGCATTGCGGCAGGAAAAGGGAGCGCCGAGATGCCTCTTGCAAACCGAACACCTGTCACATTTCTATTCACGCGCGCGCGGGAGAAGGCTTTGTCCTTTTACCGCGATGTTCTGGGCCTGACCTATGTAGGGTCTGATGAGTTTGCCGACCGCTTTGATCTCAATGGCGTCAGCCTGCGTATCGTGCCGATACCAGACCATAGCCCAAGTCCGCATACGGTTCTGGGGTGGGATGTCCCCGATATCGCCGCAACCTGTGCCGCGCTAAACGCCAAAGGTGTCACCTTCGAAATCTATGAAGGCTTTGTGCAGAATGAGCACGGCGTCTGGACCGCTCCGGATGGGCACGCGAAGATTGCGTGGTTCTTGGACCCCGATGGCAACAACCTGAGCATCACCGAAGGTCCGGCGACCTAGAGAACCCGCCAGACCCATAGCTTGATGCCCGCCGGATAGCGCGCGCCGGAGCAGACGAAGATGCTTTTGTTCATCCAATCATATTTGCCGATGGGCGCGATGAATTCCGGCACCGTGCGGAAATAGTATTCTGCAGGGTCAACGGGGTCTCCGGCTGCAAGGCGCGCCATCACATCTGGCGGGCCATGACGCAGGCCTTTGTTGCGGATCTGAATGACGACGCCGTCATCGGTTTTGAGCGCGTACATGGCATCAGCGACCGTAACACCGTCGGGACGGGTCAATTGCCAATCCGCCGCATTACCCATCAATGCGCCTTTGATGAGCGGGCCTTCAACCCGCCCGCCTTCAAAAATTGGGATGATACGCCGCGTGCCGTCGGGAACGTCGCCAATAGGGACTGGCGCGCCGAGACTGCCTTCGGCTTCATAGACGAATTCGAGCTCTGGCTTGATCACGCGGCCAACCCAATCTCGTCGGCAT
>JBBATT010000529.1:0-1255 GCA_040398605.1 Chakrabartia sp. | reverse complement strand
GCGCTCCGTCGGAGCCCTTACGGGCACGCTGCCCAACGCACCGCTGCCGCAGCTGCACTCGTATCCGCCTCCGTACGCTGGCATGAGCATCGAGCCGCTGGCAGGCTTCGCGGGATACACCTCACCGTTGTGGCCGGCGGGCACCCCAGTGCACTCGATTCAGGCCTCACCGTACCAGACGTTTCGTCGGGAATTCGCCAATGGACCCGGCGCCGATGCGGGGGGTGGCGCAGGGTCGCATTCCGGAAGCGTGCAGCAGAGGAAGGCATCGTCCAATACTGATGAGCTGTTCATCCCATATTCGCAAGGCATGCTTGGCTCGTTCTCACCGTATCGCGGAATGCCCGTAGCGCAGAGCTTGCAATGCTTCGAGTGCAAGGCCATGGCGACACACTATGGCAACGAGTGCCCTGCGCGATTTGCTCGAGTTCGCGGCGAGGCGCCTCCGGGATGGACAATCTCGGGCCCTGGGGCCGTAGTTAAAGACATGGCAGCTTGGAACGGGACGGACCTGACTGCCGCTGCGCGGGCAGCGTATGCTCAATTTATTCGCAGACTCAGCCTGATGGCACACAGCAACTATCCGGTTACGATCGACGAGATTACCGGCAGCGCTCCTGTGGACCCGCGGCGACCGTTGCCCCGGCCGGTGTGGTCGGGGCGCGGAAAATGAGCGCGCCAGTGCGCCTTCCCCCGTCTTTCGGACGGCACTCACGGGGGGTGGGACTCGCACAGTCAGAGCGCCGCCAGGGGCAGCCGGCGAATGAGAGTGCTCTCACGACGGCGGCCCGCAGGACCGGCATGTCAGAGGAGCAGGTGCTTGAGCTGGCCCTCGCCCGCTCGGCGTGGAAGAGCATGGTGGTGGTCCGGCTGATGGCGGCGGGCATGCAGTTGGACTGGTCGCGCACGCCGTTGCCGGCGATCGTCAACTTGGAGGCGGTCCGGACTGCGAGCATTTTTTCCGGTGTCGACACGCACAAGATTTTCCTCAACGACACCGCACCGACGGCGCTGGAGCGCGCTAGCGGCAACTGGGGCCCGGCAGTACGCAACCTGTGCGACGCGCAGGCAAGCCCGGCAGCTACAGTCGCGTCGCTAGCAGCACAATTTGAGCAGCACCTGGCGCCAGCAATTCGGCAGCCCCGCACTCGAGCTGACTACTGGAGAGCTTGGCGCATGGTGGTGACATGGGCCATTGCACGCAAGGCGGTGCAGCTGCTCCTTCCCATGTCACTGGAGACGTTGAAGGCCTTGA
>JBBATT010000528.1:0-1274 GCA_040398605.1 Chakrabartia sp. | reverse complement strand
GAGCTTGGCTCTTCCTTCCCGCACGCCTTTGTCGTGCTGAAGGGCAAAACAGAAGGCAGGGATGTGGACACCAATTTCGGCTTTACGGCAAAGACGCTGACCCCAGCCATCTTGATGGGTTCGGTCCACGGTGTCGTGGAAACCTCCAAACCGTCTTATGTCGCGTCAAGCGACCGGCAATTCTCGGTCCAGCTTGATGACCGCAAATATAAGGACGTGCTGGCCGTGGTCGAACGATGGCGGACGCGGCCGGGCAAGAGCTACAATCTCAACAAGAGCAACTGCATCCATTTCGTCGGAGAGGTTGCGCAAGCCGTTGGCCTGAAAGTCGCCTTTGAAAAGGCGCTGATTAAAAAGCCGCGCTCTTTCCTGCTCTCGGTGGTCGCGCTCAATCCTTGGGTGAAGAGCCAATGAGCGTCGAGAACGACTTTCTCGTCGGCCTGCGGCGCATCGCCACCGATAGCGGCGCGCGCGGCCTGATGGATGATGTCGCTTTGTTGGGCGATCTTGTTCTGACGCACGATATGATTGTGGAAGGTGTCCACTTCCTCCCCGATGACAGCCCGGCCGATGTCGCCTGGAAGCTGGTCGCGGTGAATCTGTCTGATCTCGCGGCCAAAGGCGCGGCGCCCGTCGGCATATTGGCAGGCACCGGCCTGACCCGCGATGCAGCGTGGAATGCCGCCTTTGTGGACGGCTTGGGGGAAGCGACGCGGGCGATGGGCGTGCCTCTGCTGGGCGGCGACACCGTCGTCATGCCGGACGGCGCGCCGCGCACCTTTGGGCTGACGGCGATCGGGCGAGTTACGGCTGCGCCGCCATCGCGGATCGGTGCTGCGCCGGGCGATGTTCTTTATGTGGTGGGCGTTATCGGCGATGCGGGCCTTGGTCTGGAGATCGCCATGGGCAAGCGGCAGGGCCCGGAGGCGCTGTTGAAGGCCTATCGCCGCCCCATGCCTCTGCTGGAGAGCGGACGACTGCTCGCCGGACATGTGACGGCGATGATGGACGTGTCCGACGGGCTTTTGATCGACGCAAAACGATTGGCCGATGCCAGTGGCGCTGCTGTCCTGATCGACTTGGACGCCGTGCCTTTGTCCGCAGAGGCGATGGTATTTGGGTCTGACCGCGCCGCGCGTTTGCGGGCGTCTGTCGCGGGCGATGATTACGCCCTTCTGTTCACGGCGTCCCTGCCGCCGCCGCAGATGTCAGACCGTGTTACGCGGATTGGCCAGATCGTGCGTGGCACGGGCCTTCAACTGGTCGATGCCGAT
>JBBATT010000527.1:263-1298 GCA_040398605.1 Chakrabartia sp. | reverse complement strand
ATACACCGCAGCGCTCGTAATCATCGGCGACGAGATCCTTTCTGGCCGAACACAGGACAAAAACGTCGCGCAGATTGCGCTTTGGCTCAATATTCAAGGCATTCGCTTGCGCGAAGTGCGTGTGGTGGCCGATGATATGGATGCCATTATTGAGGCGGTGAACCTCTTGCGCGCGCGCAATGACTATCTGTTCACCACCGGCGGCATTGGCCCGACGCATGATGACATTACCGTTGACGCGATCGCAGCCGCGCTCGGCGTCGATGTTGTCATTCATCCAGAGGCAAGCGCCGTCCTGCATGCCTATTATGAAACACGTGGTGGCATCAACCCGGGCCGCCTGCGCATGGCACGCGTGCCCGATGGCGCTGATCTTATCCCCAACAAGATGTCGGGCGCGCCCGGTATTCGCCATGGCAATATCTTCATCATGGCTGGCGTGCCGCATATCACCGCCGGTATGCTGGATGCCCTGACCGGAACATTGGAGGGGGGCGCGCCCTTGTTGTCCCAACAAATCGGCTGCTGGGTGGCCGAAAGCGAGGTTGCCAAGCTGCTGGGTGACACCGAAAAGCACCATGAAGGTTGCCAGATCGGCAGCTATCCGTTTTTCCGCGAAGGGAAGGTCGGAGCGAACTTCGTTGTCCGGACAACAGACGCGGATAAACTTGCCGAATGCCTCGATGCGCTGAAACTTGGTTTGCGCGGTTTAGGTTATGATTCCGTCGATGGTGGAATTTAAACGCAGGTTGGCCAGCCCGTTCATGTGCAGTCAAGCCTTCGTTCCGTTATGGGGATTGTAATGCGCAAATTTACTCAATCGCTCGCTCTGGCAGCACTGCTGCTCTCCACCTCTGCTTACGCACAAAATGTTGCGCCCGCCGCAACGGTCGCCGCAAAGGCGGCCCCAGTTCCGTGGCTGTACGAAGGCAGCGACGTACCTGTTGATGACACTTGGACCTTTGGCGTACTGCCCAATGGGCTGCGCTATGCGGTGAAGAAAAATGATGTGCCTGCAGGGCAAGTGTCCATTCG
>JBBATT010000527.1:0-253 GCA_040398605.1 Chakrabartia sp. | reverse complement strand
TGTGCGAATCGATGCAGGCGCGTTGCACGAAAATAATGACGAGCAAGGCTTTGCCCATCTGATCGAGCATTTGTCCTTCCGTGGATCAACCTTTGTGCCCGATGGAGAGGCAAAGCGTATTTGGCAAAGGTTCGGCGTAACCTTTGGCAGCGACAGCAACGCGCAAACAACCCCGACGCAGACGGTCTACAAGCTCGACCTGCCCAATGCGACGCCCGAAAAGCTGGACGAGTCGGTCAAAATCATTTCGGGC
>JBBATT010000526.1:0-1301 GCA_040398605.1 Chakrabartia sp. | reverse complement strand
ATGCGGCGTCATCAAGACGGTGGAGCACCATGACCTGCGTCCGCGAGAGCAACGCCGCGTTCAATTCGAACGACGGATTTTCAGTTGTAGCGCCAACAAGCGTGACGAGGCCGCTTTCGACAAAGGGGAGAAATCCGTCTTGCTGCGCGCGGTTGAAACGGTGAATTTCGTCCACGAACAACAAGGTTTGCTTGCCCGTCCGCGCCATCGTCTCGGCTTCGGCAAAGGCCTTTTTCAAGTCCGCAACGCCGGAGAAGACTGCGGAGATCGGCTTATAATGCATGTTGACGGCATCAGCCAGCAAACGGGCTATGCTGGTCTTTCCAGTACCCGGCGGACCCCAGAGGATCATCGAGGACAATTTGCCTGCTGCCACCATCCGACCAATGGCGCCTTCTGGTCCTGTCAGATGCTCCTGACCAATGATTTCGTTCAATTGCGCAGGACGAAGCTTATCTGCCAGCGGCGCTGTTTTCGGAAGCGCCGCTGTTTGCGCTGGATCGTCGTGGAAAAGGTCGCTCATGCGTATTGGGATCCGGTCCCAAGCAGCCCGTTCAACACATGCGCCACGTCAACGCGCAGCGATTGCACGTGCGGCATGTTGACGGATGAGGCGCAGGTACGTGTCTGCAACGGTCTGGTTGATGGCATCCCAGCTATAGTCGAGAGATCTGCGTTCACCGGCGCTGCCATGTTCGGCGCGCAGGTCTTTATTCACGCAATAGGCCTGCAATGCGTCGGCATACTGGTTGATTGCACCGGGTGTAATAAGGCGTCCCGACACTTTGTCTTCGACCAGACTTTGGCTGCCCGTTGCTTGTGCGGCGACCACGGGCAACCCGCAGGCCATTGATTCAAGGGTCACGTTGCCAAATGCTTCCGTGACCGATGGGTTGAAAAACACATCCATGCTCGCGACGGCCCGGCTGAGTTCCGCGCCGACCTGAAAACCGACAAATTTGGCATCAGGTATCCGCGATTCGAACCACGCACGTGCGGGGCCATCTCCTATCACCAAAACCTGATGCGGGACGTTGCGTCGCTTGAGTTGGTCAATGGTGTCTGAAAAGACATCAAGACCCTTTTCCATAACCAGCCGGCCCAAAAACCCGATGACAGGTATATCGTCCGACATGCCAAGTCCGCGGCGCCATTCCATGTCGCGGCGATCTGGATAAAATATTTCCCTGTCGACACCACGCGACCAGATGTCGATGTCGTAGTTCATACGCTGTTGGCGCAAGACCTGAGCGAAGCTTTCGGACGGTGCAACCAAGGCGTCACATTTTCGGTACAGTCGG
>JBBATT010000525.1:0-1309 GCA_040398605.1 Chakrabartia sp. | reverse complement strand
TTTCCGCCTCCGTCTGGAGTTCGACGAGCGGGAACTGGATCGCCTGATTGACCGCCAATGGCTTGCCAAAGGGCTTGCGTTCGCGAGCATATTTCACCGATTCATCGATGCAATATTGTGCAGCACCCAGCGAGGACGCCGCCTGACGAATGCGGTTTTCATGGACGAAGTGCTGCGCCACGGCGAGGCCCGCGTCGAGTTCACCGAGGATCGCCGTTTCCGGCACCCAGACATTGTCATAGCTGCACTTGGGGTGGTCGGTCGGCATGTTGAACGTCCACATATATTCGCCAACCTTGAACCCCGGTGCGTCGGTCGGCACGACAAAGCAAGTGATGCCGCGCGCCTTGCCGTCTTCGCCATTGGTGCGGGCAAAGGTCATGACGTGCGTTGCAACATGCAGGCCTGTGGTCCACATTTTGTTGCCGTCGATCCGGTATCCGGCCACGCCATCGCGCACTTCGGGCACAGCACGCGTGTCCATATGGGTCGCGTCAGAGCCGTGATTTTCTTCGGTCAGGCCAAAGGACCAGCGCATCTTGCCGGCAAGCATTTGCGGAATGAAATCACGCTTTTGCTGCTCGGTTCCGAAATCGCGGAGCATCAGCACCTGCACGAGGTTGCCGACGATGGAGCTTTCATTCTGCAGGTCATTGTGGAGGCCAAGGCCCTTCGCCGCGAGATGATGGCGGATAACAGCCATGGCGAGGTTGGAGCCATTCTTGCCGCCAAATTCTTCAGGGATCGCAAAGCGATAATGCCCGGCGGCATCGGCGACGCGATACATTTCGCGCAGCAGGTCTTCCCATTCGTGGCGGGGCAGGCCGTCATTATCCCAATCGGTCCGGGCATGCTCGCGACGATGATCGAAGAAGCGCTCATTGTCATCGCGCGCCTGAATCGGCTTGATCTCACGCTCGATGAAAGCGTCGAGTTCACCAAGATAATCGGTGATGTCCTTAGGGATTTCAAAAAGCATGGTCGTTCCTCTCCGGTGTTCTTTTAAGTTATTTTACGCCGTCCATTTTTGGCGCGCTGCATTGAGTGCCGCATATTTGGGCACATCATTAGACAGCTTGGCGAGCGCACTTTTGCGCAGGTGAGCCAGAAGGCCGGGTGTCGCCAGGGATTGCGTCCCCGCCAGCAATGCATCCGACAACGCCTTGTCATAAAGCGCGACGGGGTTTTCCTGCTCGCGGATCAACATGCCGAGCGCATTCATGGCGACGGCGGCCATGAACTTGTCGCGCCCTTCGCTCTTGGCCTTCACGTCCGTGTCGATCCATTCGCGCAGTGCTTCGAGCAGCTC
>JBBATT010000524.1:0-1310 GCA_040398605.1 Chakrabartia sp. | reverse complement strand
CACATGCTTGATACGCTAGAATGTTTCCCTAGCCCACACACCGCTCGACATGTTCGAAGCGCTCGACCGCTCGAACCACCACCTCATTCGCACCGCATTCGTCACAATCATTATCTGTGAGTGCTGTGCGCATGCGTTTTCAATTTTGAATTGAATTCTGATTGCATTCCTTCTTCCCGTACTGCCCGCTCGTCTTTCGCTTGCAGAACGGCTCGGCGCGAGGATCTTCTGCTGCATTCCCCGCTTCGCTGCTTCTCGCTGATCCCTCGGACTGCCCCGATGCTGGATTATTCGCCTCTCAAATAATAAAGCGCCACCTAGGTGATTGATTAGCACTGTTGCAACCGCACCTCAGCAATGGACAGCGCACCAGCATTGGAGTATGGGCCAGCCGCCGGAGGAACGATAGGGGACGGAGAGGCGTCCGGTTACGCATCGAACGGTGATTGCGATCTAGACACTGACGGCGCCGGCGCACCGACTCAACCCGCTCCGACTGTCACCCCGCGATCGGCGGGCAGAGGAGCCCCAGCACCAACAAGCAGAGGTGCTCCAGCATCGGCAGGCAGAGGTGCTCCGCAACCGGCCGGCAGAGGCGCTCCGCACCCTGCCGTCAGAGTTAATGCGGCTGAGCGCCGAAGGGCGGCATCGCTGCCACGCGCCGCGCCGAGCGCGGCGCAGCCAGCTCAGCCGATTCCCAGCTCAGCGGCGCGCATGGTGATGGAACTGCCCCCTCCACGCGGGGATCAGTCCGGGTGGGCGCGCCCACAGTCGAATGAGCTCGATCTCGGACAGCGAGATCGGCCTCAATCGCCACTGAGGGACCGGGAGGGGCCCCCTGTCACCAGGGCCCGGGCGCAACGACAGGGAGGCATCGATCAGCGACCGGCGCAGCAGCTTCAGCGACCCGCGTGGGTGGTGGAGCAGTACGAGCAGGACATTGAAGACATGCCGGAGGAGGCCGGCGCCGCTCCGAGGGGAATCACACCGCGACAGAATGGACCCACCTCGATCATTCGCTCCCGCGCGGCACGCGCGGTGGAGAGCGATGATGACATGGAGGTGATCGGCACGCTTGCTCCCAGCCCCATCCTGTGGTCCAGCGTGCGCCTGCAGGAATTCTCCAACAAGGGAGGCTTGGCCTCCCGGTCATCCAAGTCTCGGCAGCTGTCCACTCGAGACCCGCCATCACAGGACGAGGTCCTGCAGGTCACTGCAGAGGACGTGGCCGCGGTCTTTGGAAGGGATCGGGCATCCATCTTGCGCATCAGCGGAATCCCGATGCAGGAGCAACAACTCAAGACGTGGAA
>JBBATT010000523.1:0-1319 GCA_040398605.1 Chakrabartia sp. | reverse complement strand
CACGCTGGGCGGCGACGCCGCCACCGCCCGCGGCCACAGCGTCGTCTTCCGCGCAGATGGCACCGGCGGCTGGACCGCCCACCGCGTCTCCGCCAACCGCTGGCATCTGGCAAGAACGCCCGACGGCTGGCGCGTAACAGCGCGGGAAAACGCCCTGCTCGATGGGGCTGAGGCCGCGCGGGCGCTGCTGGCGGCGGCGTAAAAGCTCGCGCGCGGAGGAAGCGCCACATCTGTGCTCCGGCGCAGGCCGGAGCCTAGGGCCACCGGAACGCAGGTCCCCCCTGGGCTCCGGCCTTCGCCGGAGCACTGCAGAGAAGGGATTACCCCGCCAACTGCCCCCCATCGACCGTGAACAGCGCGCCCGTGACCTTGCGGGCCTTATCGCTCGCCAGGAAGGCGAACATTTCGGCGATATCGCGGGGTTCGCACATGCCGTTTTCCAGCTTGGGCACGTTGCGCATCACCAGCGACCAGTCGACATCGCCCGTCGGCGGGGCGGCGTTGCCCATGGGGGTGTTCACATGGCCGGGGCAGATGGCGTTGATGCGCACGCCCTTGGCCGCGAATTCGATGGCGAGGCTCTTGGTAATCGCCGCGACGCCATGTTTTGAGGCGGCATAGGCGACCGTATAGGCAATGCCCTGCAACGCGGCGGTGGACGCGGTGTTGACGATATTGCCCTTGGACTTGATGAGATGCGGGAGGGCGGCCTTGCACATGGCAAAGGTGCTGGTGGTGTTCACCGCAAGGATGCGGGCGAAATCTTCTTCGCTAAACTCCAGCGTGGGACCCCATTTCATCATGCCGGAAATGTTGCACAGCACATCCAGCCCGTCGGTCGCCGCCGCGGCAACCAGCGCACGGCAGCTATCAAAGTCGGCTGCGTCATAGGTTTTGATCTGCGGGGCGGTGATCATCATCGTCGCGGTCTCTTCCAGACCGGCGCCGTTCATGTCCCCAATCGTCACGCGCGCGCCTTCTTCTGCAAAGAGGATCGCGGTCGCGCGGCCAATGCCGGAGGCGGCGCCTGTGATGAGAACATTCTTGCCTTGGAAACGCATCTCTCTCTCCCTCGCTTTGGCGGACTCTGCCGCGCTTATTGCTTGATTTGCGTAGTATCTCACTCCATCCTCTACGCAAAGGAGAAATGAGGATGACTTTGGAAGAACGTTTGCAGCGGCTGGAGGATGACCGCGCGATCCGCGATCTGAAGGCCCGCTATCTCCGCGCCTGCGACACCAAGGACCCCGATACGGTGCGCGACACGCTGGCCCCTGTCGGTGCGGTCATCGCCTATGAAGGCTTCCCGCCGTTCGACA
>JBBATT010000522.1:0-1332 GCA_040398605.1 Chakrabartia sp. | reverse complement strand
GGTCGGGCGGCAGGCACCTTTGCCCAGAGTATACCTATGGCGGGACCATTCCGCTTCAAGTCGGGCAATTTTCAGCGCATGCTCCGTCGCTACTTGAGTGTGCCCCAGGTTGATACCCCGCATAGGCACTTCTGCGGCTGCAGGGGCGAGCATACATTCCATGCTGATAACGTGCGGCACATTGGGAGCTGTCCCCTTTTTGGGCGGTCGATAGAGACCCACGACGCCGTCAAGTTTGCTCTTGCCCATGCGCTGCATCACTGTGGAGTCACGGCATCGCTACCGGCCGTGGAAGGGGGAGTATCGGGGGATGGAACCGAGCCCCATGGACGAGATGTGGGCCGTGAGCCCGGGTGGAAGGCAGACTTGGCGTTCTTTGATCAGCATTCTGGGGTAGAATATTTGGTCGATGTAGCAATTGTGAATGTAGACTCGCATACGAGTATCGAGCGCTTCTCGGGGCTCGGGAGTGCTGAACGCCTTCTGGAAGCCGAGGAAGAAAAGAGACGGAGGAACCCCACAGTGGTGGAACGTACTAGCGGAAGTGGCAATATTAAAAAATTCGTGCCGTTCGTTATGTCGTCCTTTGGGGGGTTGGGCCCAGCTGCCCGCGAGTTTCTCACCATGGCTTATCGCACGGCACGTCGCTCCGAATGTTTTATCCTCGGAGTCAATCATCGCGTGTTACAGACAACGTGGAACACACTCACGGCTGCAACGTACTGGGATGCCAGAATCAGCGTGGCGTGCTCGCAGGCGGATGCGGAGTTTCAGGGCCGGATTATTGCGAACGACTTCAGCGAAGCCTGGCCGACCTTTGGTCGCCAGCCGCACCCAGACCCTAACTTTGCCCCCTTTGACCCTCTCACACTAGCGATCCAGAATGGGGCCGCTAGTGGCGCCCGACGACTTGTGCGACACCCAGCTGGACGGGGCGTGGGTGGGGATCGGAGGCCCGCGGTTGATCAGGCCACGGCCGCTGCTGGCGTCGTGGGGTTAGCTGGTGGTGCGGATGTCATCGCGGCGGCGAGGGCGGCGGAAGCTGCTGCCGAGGAGCGAGAGCGGGGGTGGGTGGGTGAGCCCCGCCCCCAGGACCGCCCTGGCTGATCCTGCCGCTCGGTCACCGCCTACTGGGCTGAGCCAACTGGCGCCCCCAGCTGAAGGGTGGGAGACACGGTGCGGTGAAGTCCCCGCCCTCCTACGCAGGTGTGCCGTGCCCGTCGGGCGTGGACCTGGGGCCAGCCATCCGCCCCGTGGTTCCGTCAACAAGCTCCTTCCGACGGTCCCCAAGCACCCGATGCAGAATCTTTGGCATGCAATAAAGCCTGAGTT
>JBBATT010000521.1:0-1334 GCA_040398605.1 Chakrabartia sp. | reverse complement strand
AGCTGCTGGAGAGCGAGAACATCCCCATTGAAGGACAGAATGTCGTCGTCGTGGGTGCCAGCAACATCGTTGGCAAGCCAATGGCATTGATGCTCATGGCCCGTGATGCGACGGTCTCAATCTGCCACGCAAAAACGCGTGATCTTGCCCAATACACGATCCTTGCCGACATATTGGTTGTGGCAGCAGGCGTCCCCAATCTCATCCTGCCACAGATGGTGAAGACCGGCGCTGTCGTCATCGACGTCGGCATCAACCGCATGCCCGACGGCAGCATCACGGGTGATGTGGATTTTGAAGGCGTCCGCTGGCGCGCGTCGGCCATCACGCCTGTCCCCGGCGGGGTCGGGCCGATGACAGTGACGATGCTGCTTGAAAACACCATCAAGTCAGCAGAACGCGTCGCTGGGCTTGCGCCTCAGATCGACGTGCCCCTCAGCACCGCAGCCTGAGGGGCGCCGCCTCAATCAGATCGGGAAATGCCCCGGCTGGGTTTCGATGGTGATCCAACGCAGCTCCGTAAAGCTGTCGATCCCCGCCTTACCACCAAAGCGGCCATAGCCTGACGCGCCGACACCACCGAAGGGCATCTGCGCTTCGTCATGCACCGTCGGCCCGTTCACATGGCAGATGCCCGACTTGATCTGTCGTGCAACGGCAAGGCCGCGCGCTGTATCCTTGGTGAAGACGGAAGCAGACAGACCATAGTCGCTGTCATTGGCCAGCCGGATCGCGTCGGCTTCATCCTTCGCGCGGATCATCGCGACGATCGGGCCGAAGCTTTCATCGCGGTAGAGGTTCATGGCGGCTGTTACGCCATCCACAACCGTCGCCGGCATCAGCACCGAGTCCGCTGTTCCACCCGACAGGAGCGTCGCGCCCTTTGCGGTCGCGTCATTGATAAGGCTGTTGACGTGATGGACCGTCTTGCGATCCACCACGGCACCCAGCGGCGTCGTCCCCTCACGCGGATCGCCGGTGGCGAGGCTCTTGGCCTTGGCCGCAAACTTGGCCGCAAAGGCATCAGCCACGGCTTCAACAACGATAATCCGCTCGGTCGACATGCAGATCTGGCCCTGGTTCATGAACGCACCAAAGGCAGCCGCCTTCACGGCCTCATCCAGATCCGCATCTTCCAGCACGATCAGCGGCGCCTTCCCGCCCAATTCCAGAAGGCACGGCTTCAAATGCTCTGCCGCGCGTTTGGCAATGATCCTGCCGACGGCGGTGGACCCCGTAAAATTGATCCGCTTGACGGCGGGGGCGTCGATGAGCGCGCCGACAACTTCGCCCGCATCGGCTGGCGCGTTGGTCACGACATTGACGACACCTTC
>JBBATT010000520.1:0-1336 GCA_040398605.1 Chakrabartia sp. | reverse complement strand
CCTGTCGAGCGGATGTCGCCTGAACTGGTCGCGCTTCGCGGCGTTGAACACGGCTTCCGGACAACTGACCCTGCAGGCAATGGTCTTGAATTCTATTGCGGAGACAGTGTCACCGACGCGCCCTTTGTCTCTCCGCAAGGTGTTTCCCACTTCATCACCGGTGATATGGGCATGGGCCATGTGGTCTTCTCAGCGCCGGACTTTGATGCAACCGTCGCCTTTTATTGCGGCGTTGTCGGCTTTCGTCAGTCAGACATGCCGCGCTTCAACCTCTTTGGTCCGGATGCCCCGTCAATGGGCTTTGCCTTCCTCCATGCCGACAATGGCCGCCATCACAGCATCGCCTTTGGGGAGGGGCCGGTTCCACCATCAGGTGCGGTCCACATCATGCTCGAATATTCGAACCTGATCGAGGTCGGGAAAGCGCATGATCGCATGAAGCAGCTGGGCTATCCGGAATCAGCGACGCTTGGACGCCATTATAATGATGAGACGACCGGCTTTTATGTTCAGACGCCCGGCGGGTTCGACATGGAAATTGGGTATGACAGTCTTGTGATTGATCCAGAATCCTGGGTAACAACGCGTCATGAAGGCATCAGCATCTGGGGTCATGAATGGGCCTGGCAAAAGGCCATGAAGGAAGCGCAATCCTAATGCTCGACAAACGCATGACTGCGGCGGAAATCGTCGCCCAACTGTCCGATGGAATGACCATCGGGATTGGCGGCTGGGGCCCAAGGCGCAAGCCTATGGCGCTGGTGCGCGAAATCCTCCGCTCCAGCCTCAAGGACCTCACCATCGTCGCTTATGGCGGCGCAGATGTGGGCATGCTGTGCGCAGCAGGTAAAGTGAAGAAGGTTGTCTTTGCCTTTGTCTCGCTCGACGCCATTCCGCTTGAACCTTGGTTCCGCAAGGCGCGCGAAGCTGGGCAGTTGGAGGTGCTGGAAGTCGATGAGGGCATGTTCCAATGGGGCCTGAAGGCGGCGGCCTTTGGACTTCCGTTCCTTCCGACCCGCGTTGGCCTTGGTACTGATCTTGCCGCTCTTGGTGGCCTGAAAACGGTTACATCGCCTTATGCCGATGGGGAAACGCTCATCGCCATGCCCGCACTGAAGCTGGATGCGGCCCTGATCCACGTCAACCGGTCAGACTGGCGCGGAAACGTGCAGGTCTTTGGTCCAGACGTTTATTATGATGAGTGGTTCGCTAAGGCGGCGGCCAAGACTTACGTCAGCTGCGAAGAACTGGTCGACCGCATGGAAGACCATTATCCGGACGACGCGCATTTCAACCTGTTCGAGCGCTGCTTCGTGACGGGTGTTGTTGAGCTTCC
>JBBATT010000519.1:0-1346 GCA_040398605.1 Chakrabartia sp. | reverse complement strand
TCAGCGCAGACGACGCAGGTGATCATGGTCGACGCAATGATCACGACGCAAACGAACATCGATTCGATATTCGTGCCAAGCGTGTGTGCAACAGGCGCCATCATCGCACCCCAAAGGCCGCCCGATATCAAGGAAAGGGCTTGGTAAGTTCGGATCGACCGGGAAGCGTCGCCCGTTTCGAGGTCGCGCTCAATTTTTCCTGCCGTGATCCACATTATGCCTAGAACGGCGGTGGCCAACAGAACGATCAGGGCAAGCGGCTGCCAATTATCAAGGCTGATCCCGCAGAGCCCGATCAGGAAAAACGGCACTGCGTTTGAGAGCGAGGCTGTTTTTATGCCGCGCAGAAAATTTTGAAGCGTAACGCGGTCAATGTCGCCTTCGCTGACAGACATCGAGACAGGCGTTGCAGCCGCAATCGCCGCCTCGAGTGATTTTGCAGTCCCAAACATTTCCATCGGTGAAGTCCACGCGCCCCAAATTGGATGTGACCTTCATGACCTAGAAAGGTTAAGTTCCGGTGCCGCTCTGCCAGAAACCAGTCGGTAGCCGCGCACAGAACCGGACAGGCTGCAACTGACTTTAGACAATGCAGGTATTAAAGTGCCGCCTTTGCCGTCGCAGCGAGGCTAGATCCCGCCGAGCACGCCATCCCGGCCAAGAGCTGCAAGTTCGGAGATCAAGGCCGAGGCGCACGTCTTTAGGATGTCGTCGTCGACCGACCGGATCACGAAGTTCGTGCCGACTTTGCCTTCTCTGAAGAAGGGATAGCTGCCGATCTGCGTGCCTTCATGCGTCCGCTCAACCATGGCCAACATCTCGGCGATCTCGCTTTCAGCCACCCAGCAGCCGACCGTTTCAGAAAGGAGCGGTCGTCCGCCTTGAAGCGTCCCCGTCAGCGCATCGAGCATGCCTGCAGTGATATGCGGCACGCCTGCCATGATGAAGATGTTGTCATACCGGATGCCGGGCGCGCCGGACATGCGATTGGGGATGAGTTCCGCCCCGTTGGGCACGCGGGCCATGCGCAAGCGTGCTTCCGTGATGCCACCGCGGTTCTCGTAATAGGCGCTCAGCATCGCGCTGGCTTCGGGGTGGTGGACAACGCCGACACCCAATGCCTTGGCAATTGCATCAACCGTGATGTCGTCATGGGTCGGCCCGATGCCACCCGTTGTAAAGAGATAGTCGTAGCGCGACCGGAGTGCGTTGACCGCATCCACAATCTCATCTTCAATATCGGGAATGACGCGGACTTCGCGCAGGCGGATGCCCTGTAGGTTCAGCCAAAGGGCGATCTGGGCGATATTCTTATCCGGCGTGCGCCCCGAGAGGATTTCGTCGCC
>JBBATT010000518.1:0-1352 GCA_040398605.1 Chakrabartia sp. | reverse complement strand
GAAAACGCCCTGCCCGTCCTATTCTTCAACGGCATCGGCGCCAATGCGGACCTGATCGCCCCCTTCGCCGAACGGTTGGGCCGCAATGTCATCACCTTTGACATGCCGGGCATTGGCAATTCCCCAGACCCTGTCTGGCCCTATCGCCCCTGGATGATGGCGCGTGTTGCCAACCAAATCCTCGACGATCTTGGCTATGCCGAAGTCGACGTGATGGGCATCAGCTGGGGCGGGGCCATGGCGCAGCAATTTGCCCTGCAATATGGCAAGCGCACCAACCGGCTTGTCCTCATCGCGACAACGGCCGGGATGCTGATGGTGCCGGGCAAATGGTCTGCACTGAGCAAGATGGCCAACCCGCGCCGCTATGTTGAGCCAGACTATATGCTCAAAAATTTCAATGACTTATATGGCGGACAGAGCAACGGATCTGAAGCCCATGTTAGCCGCATCAAGGCCCCGTCCATGTCGGGTTATTTCAACCAGCTCTTCGCCATGGTCGGCTGGACGAGTGCACCTTTCCTCCCCTTCCTTCGTCATGAGACATTGGTGCTGATGGGCGAAGAAGATGCCATTGTCCGCCCGGTCAACGGCCGCATCCTCGAAACGCTCATCCCCAACGCGCAGATGGTCACGATCAAAGACGGCGGGCATCTGTTCCTGATGAGCCATTCCGAAGAATGCGTGCCGATCATCCAGGGCTTTCTCGACAATGGCCACGCAGCCAAGGCCAAAGCCGCCTAAAGGCAGCGGCTTGCCAATCCTGCCATAGCGGCGTAATTCGGCGCCGTGACAGGTGCTCTGTAGTGGAGCTCAAAAGGGAAGCCGGTGAAAATCCGGCGCTGTTCCCGCAACTGTAACCGGCGAGTTCCTCTCCGATATACCACTGGGCAACCGGGAAGGTGGAGAGGCGCAGCGACCCGGGAGTCAGGAGACCTGCCTGCCACAGCAGTCCTTCGGCTGTGCGGGAAGACGCAGGCGATCGAGGGTTTCCTCGCGTGACGGCAATAGGAGTCGTTGTGCGAGGGAGATTGACTTGAAATCCGTATTATACTGCTCAGCCGCGCTGTTCGCGCTGGCATCCATGCCTGTGTTCGCCCAAGAGGCGGACGAGGCCGAAACGATCATCGTGACCGCCACCGGCGCGCCGACGCGCAGTGCCGATACGGGGCAAGCTGTCTCGACCCTCGGCCAAAGTGAGATCGACGTCCGACAATCTGTTGGCGTTGCCGAACTGCTGGCATCACAACCCGGCGTCACCATTTCGCGCAATGGCGGCCTTGGTGGCTTCTCCGCCGTCCGCATTCGCGGCGCGGAGGGCGAACAGACGCTCGCGCTCATTGATGGCGCGA
>JBBATT010000517.1:0-1352 GCA_040398605.1 Chakrabartia sp. | reverse complement strand
GACGCCCTTTCTCACAGAAGCCTTTCAACCCTTTGCGCGTCAGACACCTCGTACTGACGCTCTTCACCTGACTTCTTTCCTGTCCGAAGCCACCCCTGCAGCCGCCCCGCAAGACGAAAATCAACTCATCCAGGAGCGCCGCGAGAAGCTCAAGGCCATGCGCCAGGCGCAGGCCGATGGCAAAGGCGTCGCCTTCCCCAACGACTTCAAGCCCGAGCACCACGCAGCCAACCTGCACGAAGCCCACGGCGACAAAGAAGCCGACGCCCTGAACGGTGAAGGCGTGGCCAAGACCACCGCCAAAGTCGCTGGCCGCATGATGCTCAAGCGCGTGATGGGCAAGGCCAGCTTTGCCACGCTGCAAGACGCCACCGGTCGCATCCAGGTCTACGTGACCCGCGACGATGTGGGCGAAGACCTGTACGCCTTGTTCAAGCACTGGGATTTGGGCGACATCGTGGGCGTCGAAGGCCATTTGTTCAAGACCCGCACGGGCGAGTTGTCGATCCACGCCACCAGCATCCGCATGCTCACCAAGAGCCTGCGCCCCATGCCCGACAAGTTCCACGGCGTGGCCGACCAAGAAGTCAAATACCGCCAGCGCTATGTGGACTTGATGACCGACGAAGCCGCCCGCAAGCGCTTCATGGCCCGCAGCAAGGCTGTGAGCGGCATTCGCGAGTTCATGGTCAAACACGGCTTCCTCGAAGTCGAGACGCCGATGCTGCACCCCATTCCAGGTGGCGCCAACGCCAAGCCTTTTGTGACGCACCACAACGCGCTCGAGCAAGAAATGTTCTTGCGCATTGCGCCCGAGCTGTACCTCAAGCGTCTGTTGGTGGGCGGCTTTGAGCGCGTGTTCGAGATCAACCGCAACTTCCGCAACGAAGGCATCTCGGTGCGCCACAACCCCGAGTTCACCATGATGGAGTTCTACGCGGCGTATTGGAACTACCAGGACCTGATGGGCTTCACTGAAAGCCTGATCCGCGATGCGGCCATGACCGCTGCAGGCACTTTGGACCTGACCTACAACGGCAAGCCAGTCGACCTGAACAAGCCTTTCGCCCGCATGACGATCCGCGAAGCCATCGTCAAGCACACCGAAGCCGGTGACAACGTGGACAACGCCGAGTGGCTGATCAACGCCCTGAAAAAGCTGGGCATGAACGAGGAGAAAAACAAGCTGTCCACCCGCAGCTTGGCCAGCCTGCAGGTGTTCTATTTCGAGGAGACCGTGGAAGACAAGCTCTGGGAGCCCACATTCATCATGGAGCACCCGACCGAAATTTCACCGCTGGCACGCGCCAACGACACCCGCCCCGAAGTGACCGAGCGCTTTGAGCTCTACA
>JBBATT010000516.1:0-1373 GCA_040398605.1 Chakrabartia sp. | reverse complement strand
CAGACATAATTGTCAGAAAGGACGGGGATGCGGGCGACGTCGATCGTCATGGCCTTACCACTTGCCCGTGTTGGGCATGGAGGCCCAAGGTTCGGCCACAGGCAGCGAGCCGCCATGCTGGAGCAGTTCGACTGAGATGTTGTCGGGCGACCGCACAAACGCCATGCGCCCATCGCGCGGCGGGCGGTTGATGGTGACACCGGCGTCGGCCAGACGCTGGCAGGTCTCATAAATGTCGGACACGGCATAAGCGAGATGGCCGAAATTGCGGCCTTCGTCATAGCCGGCCTCACCCCAATTGTGCGTCAGTTCCACTTGCGCCTCTTCGTCGCCGGGGGCGGCAAGGAAGATGAGCGTGAACTTGCCCGCCTCATTGGTCATCCGGTTCAATTCCTTGAGGCCGAGCAGCTCAAAGAATTTGATCGTTGCATCCGGATCAGAAACGCGGATCATCGTGTGAAGGTATTTGATCACCTAAAACTCCGTTCATCGATAAAAAGAAACGCTTCATCGTGCGTTCATCGAAAGGTCGTCACAAAATAGGCCGACACTCAAAGCTGGGAAAGCACTTATGTCAGACATTGAAGCACCACGCGAAATTCTCCGCAAACCTGCTGTGATCGCCGCCGGCGTATTGGCGGTCGGGATGATCCTCGGCGGCTATCTGCTGGGCGATGGGTTGAAACGCGCAAAGGATGCGGACCGATCCGTGACTGTGCGCGGTCTGGCAGAGAAGAACGTGACGGCGGACCTTGCGGTGTGGACCATCGCCTATTCCGCGCAGGCGCCCACGCTCGCGGCTGCGCAGGCGGATATTGACGGCGATACAGCCGCCATCCGTGCTTTCTTCAAAGGGGCGGGCTTTACTGATGCGGACCTGAAGCCGAGCGGCGTTAGCGTGAACCAGTTCAACAATAATGGCATGGATACGGTCACCATCCGCCAACGGCTCCAGCTGCGCACGGGTGACATCAAGAAAGCACAGGCCGCCGTCGCGCGCCAGTTTGATCTCGTCCGCAGCGGCGTCCAGCTTGATGAAGGGTCAGGCATCGCCTTCAGCTTCACCAAGCTTAACGACATCAAGCCCAAGATGGTGGCCGACGCGACCATGGATGCCCGCAAGTCTGCCGAGCAGTTCGCCAGCGACAGTGGCACCGGCGTCGGCGGCATCAAGTCGGCTAGCCAGGGCTATTTCTCCATCGACGCGCGTGACGGGGAACAGCCGGGTTACGGTGTCGCGGACTCGCCCTACAAGAAGGTCCGTGTTGTCACGACGATTGATTTTTATCTGGACTGAGGGGATGAACCTTCACCGTTTGTGCTGAGCCTGTCGAAGCACTGTCCTTCTGTTTACCGCAGCCCAAGAAAGGACA
>JBBATT010000515.1:0-1388 GCA_040398605.1 Chakrabartia sp. | reverse complement strand
CAGCCACCGTCTGTAATCTGCCCGATGATGGTGATCCGGTCTCCCAACGCGTCGCGCGCAATCCGCACGGTCGCGTCGGCTATTGCCGTTTGTGTGCCGCGATTGTCGGCTGCACTCGCGAGGTTTGTGGCGTTTCCGGGCTGTGCATCTGGCCTGATTTCAACAACATAGGTCAAGTGTCCCATCTTGCCGGGGGCAAGCGGGGGCACTGACGCATTGAGCGTGCGGCCATCAGCGCTGATGGTGTAGTCGACCAGCGTTCCATCAAAGCGCACCGTTTTGGGCTTTAGGCGCATGGCCACTGGCAAGACATCGGTGATCGTGATCGCGCCTGTTGCGCGCGCGGCATCACCGTTGCGCAACTCGACACGGAACTGGATCGCGTCTCCGGGCACAGCGACGGGTTGCGACGCTGTTTTCCGGATGGAAAGCGGAACACCCGGCCTGTCGACCGGGATGTCGATCCTGACCGGAGCCGGATCGCTGAGGGTGAAGACCTCTCCATATGACGCGCCCGCCAATGTGAAAGGTTGCCCATCAGGCCTTCGAAGCGCAGCCAAAAATTGCGGCGCTGACTTCGACGGCGATGTGTAAGGTGCCGGTGGCTCCACGACGAGGCGGTATTGACCGGGCCGCGCGAACGGGAACCGGTAGTCGCCGGGGTCGAAGCGGTAGACGGCACCGCTGCTATCGGTGACGGTAGACCCCGTCACCACGCTCGACGGAAAGCTGGAAACGCCATCATCCCCAAACACTTGCGTCGGCTGGCCCGTCGCTGCGTCAACCAATGTGACGCGCGTTCCGGATACCGGCGCGCCGTCTCCACTGTCGAAGACGATGCCATAGGGATCGATGAGCACTTCCAGTGCTGACTGCGCGATCAGCGTGCCCGTCGTTGGGTCATGCGATTCAAGCGTCAGTCGTTCCCCCGGGAACAGAGAAAGCCGGCAGTCGCCGGAAACGGCCGTCGGGGGGATCGAGGCCGTTGGAATAATTCCTGCGAAGATGCCGCTGTTGGGCGCTGTTTCCGTGACGAGGATCGTCTCGGAGTCGCCTGAAGGCGTCTGCAGGCGGACGGAGATCGTCTCGGCAACATTGGCGTCCCGGTTTTCGGACGGTTCTGAAATCGCAACCACGAGCGGCTCGCCGGCTCGGATTTGATTCGACTGTTCCAACTGCGCCGGATTGAGGTTTGTGCCGGCCCAAACTCCATCTAATGACAGAGCCTGCAGCCCACCAGAGCCTTGGCAGGTCGTCGCGGGGACGTTTAGCGGCGTCCCCGGGCCCTTTGCGAGCTGATAAGTGGTCAACGAGACAGGAGGTGGCGTGAGATCTACCACAAGATCCACGCGATTTGAGAGCGTCGAGAGCGTTTTGCCCTGCGCTTG
>JBBATT010000514.1:0-1401 GCA_040398605.1 Chakrabartia sp. | reverse complement strand
TCTTGCGGTCTACGATGAAGACATAGCGTTCGGCGTCCACATGGCCCACGTCGCCGGTCTTTAGCCAGCCATCGGCGGAAAGCACGGCAGCGGTATCTTCCGGCCGGTTCCAATAGCCCTGCATGATTTGCGCGCCGCGCACCACGATTTCGCCGGTTTCGCCCTCAGGCAGGATGCTGCCATCCGGCGCTTCAATGCGGACATCAACGAGGGGGAGGACGCGACCGGCAGAAGAGGGCTGACGCGTGAAATCATCGCCCACCGCCTGCGCAATCGCGCCGGAACATTCGGTCATGCCATAGCCGGTGCCCATCGCCGCCTGCGGGCAGACGGCGCGGATTTCCACCAGCAGATTGACGGGAAGGGCCTGCCCGCCGCTGGCGACATTGCGCAGGCCGGATAAGTCCGCCTCAGAGAGCTTCGCGTTATGCAGCACGTCCCACAACATGGTGGGGACGCCGGTGAACATAGTGATGCCTTCGTCCTTGATCAGGCGAATAGCTTCCTGTGCATCCCAACGGCGCATGATGACAATCTTCGTGCCGGAAAACAGCGGGGACAGGAATGCCGAGCCGAGGCCGGATATATGGAACAAAGGATAGACAAGCAGCACGGCCTGCGGCGGTGCTGCGGCCATCAGCGCTTCAGGTTCCATACCATATTTCGCCGCCATATGGTGCAGCACCATCACGCCCGAAAGCTGCATGGAGAGCAGACCCGTCGTCAGGTTGCGGTGGGAGAGCACAGCGCCTTTGACGCGGCCTGTGGTGCCGGAGGTGAAAAGGATGGAGGCGGGATCGTCGGGGTGGGTCGCGTGGTTCTCCCCATCGACTTGCGATGGGGAGGTGGCAGGCGCGTCAGCGACTGACGGAGGGGTGGTGGCACCATCGTTTGCCCCTCCACCATCCTTCGGATGGTTCCCCTCCCCATCGCTAGTCGATGGGGAGGTTAAATCCAGCATCCGCCCTTCATACCCACCGTCACGGATGAGCTTCGCCCGCTCGCTGTCGGCCAGCACCAGCGATGGCGTGACCTCGTCGATCATCGCGACCAGCTCGGATGGAGACCCGCGTGAATTGAGCAGCGCCGGGACGCCACCGGCCTTCACCGTCGCCATATAGGCGATGATCCATTCGGTGCGGTTGCGCATACAGATGGCCACGCGGTCGCCACGCTGAATGCCGAGCACGGGAACCAGTTGATCCCGCCATTGGAAGACCTGTTCAAAGGTCAGGCGCCGATCGTCCTCGACGATGAAGGTTTTGTCCCCATGGCGGCGCGCGGCATCAATGAGCGCACTCAGATCGGCGGGGGCACTGACAAACTGGCGCAGGCCGTCTCGCTCACCAATCTCAAAGGGGGAGCCGGGGGCGGTGACTTTCGCAAAGACGGGGTCGATGA
>JBBATT010000513.1:0-1402 GCA_040398605.1 Chakrabartia sp. | reverse complement strand
AACCAGATGAAGAGGATGCGGCATGAACTTCCAGTTTTCCGAAGAGGCAGAAGCCTTGCGCGAACAGGCGCGGCGCTTTCTTGAAGATAAATCCGGGCACGACAAAGCCCGTGCAGTGATGGAATCAGGCGTGAGCCATGATGCCGCTTTGTGGGCTGAAATCGTCGGTCTCGGTTGGACAGCGCTGCGCATTCCAGAAGAACATGGCGGGCTTGGCCTGTCGGTCCTTGAACTGTGCGTGCTGGCTGAAGAAATTGGCCGCGTTGTCGCGCCTGTGCCCTTCACCTCCTCCGTGCTGCTCGCAACTGAAGCGCTGATCGCCGCAGGGACCGACTCACAGAAAGCCAAGTGGCTGCCTAAGCTCGCTGATGGCTCGGCCATTGGGGCCGTTGCCCTTGCTGAAGGCACAGCAACCCCCGGCCTGCGCTCCAGCCTCAAGATCGCGGGCGGAAAAGCCAGCGGCGTTAAGGTTCCCGTGCAAGATGCCGCGGCTGCCGACTTCCTCATCCTCTCCGGCCCGGATGGTCTCTATCTCGTCGAAACCAAGGCCTCAGGCGTGACGGTCGATGCGGTTGAAACCATCGACCTTGTCCGCCGCTCTTCGCGCGTGACCTTGAACGACGCCCCTGTCGAAGCGCTGGATGGCGGTCAGGCTGCTTTGGACAAGTTCCTCCAGTCCTCAGCCGTTCTGCTCGCCTTTGAAGGCGTGGGCGGCGCGGATGCTGCGATGGAAATGGCGCTGGCCTATGCGCAAGACCGCGTGGCCTTTGGTCGCAAGATTGCGGGCTATCAGGCGGTCAAGCACCGGCTGGCCGATATGTACATCAAGAACCAGCTCGCCCGGTCGCACTCTTATTATGGCGCATGGGCCTTGCTGACCGACGCGCCGGAGCTGGTGCAGGCCGCCGCCGGTGCCCGCCTTGCCGCGATGGATGCGTTCCAATTTGCAGGCGAAGAAAATGTCCAGCTGCATGGCGGCATCGGCTTCACTTGGGAAAGCAACTGCCAGTTCTATTACCGCCGGGCGCGTCTGTTGACGTTGACGCTCGGTGCCAAATCACATTGGTCTGACGTGCTTGTGCGCTCACTTGAGCAGCGCAACGCGTTGGCAGCATAAGGGAGACACGACATGGATTTCGAAGATACCCCAGAAGAAGCCGCCTACCGCGCCAAGGTTAAAACCTGGCTCGACGCAAACAAGGATGCGATCCAGCAGGAAGATTATTCCAGCCGGGCGGAGTCGGTCGCAGCGGCAAAGCGCTGGCAGGCCCGCAAATATGAGGCTGGTTTTGTCGGCATCACCTGGCCCAAGGCGGTCGGTGGTCAGGGTGGAACCCCGATGCAACAGATCATCTTCAATCAGGAAGAAGCCAAGTTTAACGCGCCGACCGGCCTCTACGCC
>JBBATT010000512.1:0-1406 GCA_040398605.1 Chakrabartia sp. | reverse complement strand
CGACGAGATGGGCGTTGGTGATGGCGATCATCGTCTTCATGCCACGCCCCTCCGGCTGCGCGTCAGCACGTCAAGGCAGGCCATGCGCACGGCAACCCCCATTTCCACCTGCTCGGCAATGACAGAGCGGTTAACGTCATCGGCCACGTCGCTTGCAATCTCGACCCCGCGGTTCATCGGGCCCGGGTGCATGACGAGTGCGTCAGGCTTGGCGCGCTTTAGGCGCTCATAGGTAAGGCCATAAAGCGCATGATATTCGCGCAGGGAGGGGACGAAGCCGCCTTCCATTCGCTCGGTCTGCAGGCGCAACATCATGACGACGTCGGCGTCGGCAATGCCTTCATCCATGTCGGTAAAGGGGGTGACGCCCATCTGTTCAATGGCCGGGGGCATCAACGTGGCCGGGGCGACGACACGGACGTCGGCGGCAAGTGAGGTGAGGGCCAGAATGTTGGATCGCGCCACGCGGCTGTGAAGCACATCGCCACAGATCGCCACTTTAAGCCCCTGAAAATTACCCTTCCGACGGCGGATCGTCAGCGCGTCGAGCAGCGCCTGGGTTGGATGCTCGTGGCGACCATCGCCTGCGTTGAGCACAGGGCAATCGACCTTATCGGCGATCAGCGCGACGGCGCCTGACGAGGCGTGGCGGATGACGATCACGTCCGCGCGCATGGCGTTGAGCGTGATCGCTGTGTCGATCAGCGTTTCGCCCTTCTTCACGCTTGAGGTCGCCGCATGCATATTTACGACGTCGGCGCCAAGGCGCTTTCCGGCGATTTCGAACGACAGCAAGGTGCGCGTAGAATTCTCGAAGAAAGCGTTGATCTGGGTAAGGCCTGCCAGCCGGTCATCATGCTTGGTGAGCGAACGGTTGAGCGTCACCCATTGTTCGGCTTCGTCAAGCAAATAGAGGATTTCATGCGGCTGAAGGCCAGCGATACCGAGCAGATGCCGGTGCGGGAAAAGCGGTGATGTCATTAAAGCCCAGCCCTAGACGGGATGTGCCGCAGGTTCAAGCGTTCCAGAACCAATAGGCGCCAAAGCCAGCGCTTAACGCAACATGCAGCTTCACAATGCCGTCAAGCGACGAGGCGAAGGGCTGCTTGCGCGCCTTGTGCCGGAAGAAGCGTCGTCCCGCGATCGCCCCCGCAGACCCGCCAATAAAGGCGAGGCCGAGCAGGGTGCCCTCGGAAATGCGCCATGTTCCTGCCTCTGCCCTTAGCTTGTCGAAGCCGAACACCATGAACGTCCAGACATTGAGGATGATCAGCAGGCAGATAAACGTCGTCAAGGCTAGTCTCCCCGAGAAAGTCCGCCCATGGCCAGCGCCTCGCTACCGCCTTGAAGGGTATAGGCGGCCGCCGCTGAATCCACCCGCTCCGCCCTTTTGGCGCGTGACAGGT
>JBBATT010000511.1:0-1409 GCA_040398605.1 Chakrabartia sp. | reverse complement strand
TCGCCATCCCTTCCTGCACGCGGGAGATGAGGGCGGTGTCTTCGGCATTGACCTGACGGTTGATCCGCCAGTTAAGATACCGCGCCGCGCGCATCTCCCTGCGGTCGTCCGGCAAGACATAGCTGATCTCACGGATGACACAGCTGGTCGGGCCGGTGGGCAGCCACTGCATGAAGTCGATCTGATCGGGATAGATGTCGAACGCGACCGTCGGCCAAAGCTTGAAATAGAGCCAGTGGCGCTGGCTCGCGTGCGGAAGATGCGGCACCGGTGGAAGCAGCTTTTGGTAGAGCCGCTCGGACCAATTGGACGACGGGCGGTCTTCCATATCGCCCCACATCCGGTCGACATGCGGCTGCGCCTCCACGCCGTAGCTTTTGCCAAACAGGCGCGTCAGGCCGGGATGCGACACCGGGATGTGCAGGCCGTCTGAATAATTGTCGCCGACATTCTTCCAGTTCACACTCCGCGGACGCATCGTCACGCGGCCCAGCGCTTCCAGTTTCTCAAACTGATAGGGCGCGACCATCGCTTCATAGGGCGCCATCATATCGGCGACCGAAGGCCCGCCGCTTTCCAGCCGCACAAAGATAAAGCCGCGCCAGATTTCGATGTCGACGGGCACGAGCCCCGCCTTGTCCTTAGCGAGCGCAGGGTAGGTCGTGCTGTCGGGCACGCCCGTCAGACGACCATCGAGTTCATAGGTCCAGGCATGATAGGGGCAGATGAGCTTCTTCGCGCAACCCGACGCGCCATCGACAAGACGGCTGCCCCGGTGGCGGCAGACATTGGTGAAGGCGCGGACTTGGCTGTCGGCGCCGCGCACAACAAGGACGCTTTCGCCGATATAATCGAGGCTATGCCAATCGCCCGCATTGGGAACGTCGCTGACATGGCACACGACCTGCCAGCCGCGCCGGAAGATCCGGTCCACCTCAAGTGCTGCAAACTCGGGATCATGATAGGTCCAAGCGGGCAGACTCCAGCCGTCCAGATCGTCATTTTCATTTGAAGGTTTGAATGCAGTGGCCATTGCGTTTTCCTGTTATACGATTGTATAACAAGAGTGTGAGCGCCATGCAAGCCAAGGAACCACGGGCACAATTTTACCGCGCCCCGGCCGACGAGCGTCGGTTGGCGCTGATTGATGCCTGTGCAGCGACGCTGGCGCGCAAAGGCGTGCACGGCACATCTGTCCGGGAAATCTGCGCCACAGCCGGGGTCTCTCCCGGCCTGCTGCGGCACTATTTTTCCGGGATCGATGACCTGGTGGCAGACACATATGGTGCCATTGGCGCGCAGGTGCAGGCCGCGCTCAATGACGCGGTGGAAGCCGCGGATCCCACGCCCGAAGCGCGGCTCATCGCCTATCTCACCGCCAGCTTTGCGCCGCCGATTGCCGATGCCGA
>JBBATT010000510.1:0-1416 GCA_040398605.1 Chakrabartia sp. | reverse complement strand
GCGTTGTGGACCTTTGGCGGCGCGATACAGCCCTCCATTGGCCTTGGCATCGCGCTGGCCCTGTCCTCGACGGCGCTCGTCCTGCCCATTTCGGGCACAACCGGTGCCGTTGGCAAAAATGCCTTTGGCATGCTGTTGTTCGAAGATCTTGCCCTTGTCCCTATCGTGTTTCTGCTCGGGTCGCTGAGCGGCGCGGCCCTCGCTGACATTGCGGGTATGGCCGGATTGATCGGCACAGGCGTTCTCACGCTTCTTTCCATGTTCGTCCTTGGCCGGTTCTTGCTGCCGCCGCTTTTTGCCCAAGCGGCGCGCACGAAAAGCCCGGAGCTCTTTTTGTCTGCCAGCCTGCTGGTGGTCATTACGTCCAGCATGCTGACCGTGAGCATTGGGCTCTCACCCATCATGGGGGCGCTGGTGGCCGGGCTTCTGATCGCTGAAACGGCCTATCGCAGTGAGGTGGAAGCCGTCGTCCTGCCGTTTAAGGGGCTCGCCCTCGGAATTTTCCTCATCACCGTCGGGATGCAACTCGACCTTGACCGGATGGTGGACCAATGGGCTGAAATTTCGGTGGCGCTCATCGGCGTATTGGCCATCAAGATGGCCGTCACAAGCGGACTCCTGCGTTTAAATGGCGTTCCCAAGGGCGTAGCGGCCGAAGTTGGCGTGCTCATGTCCAGCCCTTCTGAAACAACGTTGATCGTGCTGGCAGCCGCCTTGCAGGCCGGACTGATATCTACCGATGTTGCGGGCTTTTGGCAGGTCGTGACCGCACTTGGCCTCACCATAACGCCCATGCTGGCGCGGCTTGGCCATGTCGCGGCCGCATGGGTTGAGACGCGCCATGGTGCTGGGCAAGAACATGGCGAAGAAGAGGAAACGACCGAACCACGGACGATCATCGTCGGTTATGGCCGCGTGGGACGCATGGTGTCCGATATGCTACAAAGCCATGGTAAGAAGTGGGTTGCCCTGGAAGATAATGTCGACACTGTGAACCGCGCCCGCAGGGAGGCCCTGCCCGTCCGTTATGGCGATGCGACACGGATCGAAACGCTGGAAGCCCTTGGTGTGTCGCATTGTGCCGCGCTCGTGCTGACGATGGACGATCATGTGCAGGCAGCCCGGCTGACGCGCCGCATCCGTGAGCGTTATCCAGAAATTACCATTGTGGCGCGTGCGCGCGACCCCGACCATGCCGCCGAGCTTTACCGCGCCGGCGCCTCCGATGCCGTTCCAGAGACGTTGGAGAGCTCGCTTCAGCTGTCTGAAGCGGTTCTGGTGGATCTTGGGGTCCCGATGGGGCAAGTGATTGCCTCCATCCACGAAAAGCGTGACGAATTGCGTGCGGCCATCAAGCACCGTGCGGACCTTGAAAAGGCCCCTAAATTGGGATCATCCAAACGATTGCGAGACGGG
>JBBATT010000509.1:0-1420 GCA_040398605.1 Chakrabartia sp. | reverse complement strand
CGGGTTGCCAGCGCATGGTGCCAAGCACGCGCGCGACCTCATCAAAGCCGGTGCCGGTCGTGGCACCGCTATATTGCGGATATAGCGGCGCGATGAGGATACGGTCACACCCGGCGTCCTTCATCGCCTTCAGCTTTTCCTCAACCGAGGGTCGGCCATAGCGCATCGCCCAATCGACCATGACGGTGTCCCCGAAGCGCGTTTGGACAGCGGCGGCCTGATTACGCGTGACGACGGCCAGCGGGGAGCCTTCGGGCGTCCAGATTTGTGCATAGGCATGGGCCGACTTGGCGGGCCGTGTCGTGAGAACGAAGAGGCGCAGGATTGGCTGCCAGATCAGCGGCGGGATTTCGACGACACGGCGGTCGGACAGGAACTGCTTTAAATAGCGGCGCACGGGCCCGGCCTCCGGGGCTTCGGGCGTGCCAAGGTTCATCAGCAACACGCCAATCCGGCGCGGGGCGACGGGCGGGTGATCAGCAGGCAAGGTCATTTATGTGTTTCCGGGTAAGAGGGGCAGCGACCGATATCGCCGCCCACTGCCCGCCCATAGGGCGTTGGCAATGGCAGGCGCAACTGCTGCAGTGCCAATTTCCCCAAGCCCGCCAGAGGGTTCGCGACTGGGAATGATTTCAATCTGGATATCGGGCACGTCGCTGATCCGTGGCAGACGTAGCCCGCCCAGCGTGCGCGGGGTGGGGAGGCCACGGTCCACCCCCACCGCATTGCCAAGCGCCATGGCCAGCCCGAACAGAAGGCCGCCCTGAATTTGCTGGAGCGCAATATCGGGGTGAAGGATGCGGCCCACATCGGCCACCGCGTAAAGACGGGGAACGACGATCTTATCGTCCGACACATAGGCTTCGGCCAGCACCGCGATGTGGCTACCCTGCATCGAATGGCAGGCAAGGCCCTGTTGTGTGCCTTCGGCACCACCTTCCCACCGGCCCAGCACGGTGACTTTTGACAGGCAAGTGGCGAGCCTTGGGTTGCCGCCGAGCATCGCCATGCGGAAGGAAAATCCTTCGACGCCGCTTTCCTTCGACAGCTCATCGATAAAGGCTTCGCGGAAGAAGGCGGTGGCGACGTCCGCCCCGCCACGCAGCTTTCCGGTGGGGACGCCAATATCGGCGCGGTGATGCACAATGCTGACATTGGGCAGGGCATAGGGGGGGAGCGCGCCCGACACGGCCGATGGATCGCTGCTGCCAGCATTGTCCTTTCGTGCGTCTTCAGCGGATAAGCCGTCGGCGAGCCGCGCTTTGGTTTCGGCAAGCGCTGCGGGTGTCGCGATCCGTGTCCGCCAAGCCTCGATTTGTCCGGCAGGCCCCAAACGCGCAAACATCTGCGCCATGGCGGGCGGGCCAAAGCGGTCCTGCATCATGTCTTCGCTGCGGGACCAGATCAGCTGCACCGGCTT
>JBBATT010000508.1:0-1431 GCA_040398605.1 Chakrabartia sp. | reverse complement strand
ATCGCCCCGATCGTTTCAGATCGCGCCTTCTTCCAGGAACTGACGCTTGAAGCAGGTGTCCGTTACTCAAAGTATAAGGTTGATGCTGCAAACAGCCCCAGCTTTAACGCAACAACCTATAAGGTTGGCGCGAACTGGACACCAACAGACGGCGTTAAGTTCCGTGGTAACTATCAGCGCGCTGTGCGTGCGCCGAACATCGGGGAACTCTTTGCACCTGTCTCGACTGGTTTGACCAACCTTGCCGCTGATCCTTGCGCAGGCACGGCGCCTGTCGGCAATGCAAACCTGACGGCTGTCTGCCTTGCCCAGGGTGCGCCTGCAGGAAAGATCGGCACGATCATCAACCCTGTTGCTGGTCAGGCAAACTCGACCGGTGGCGGCAACCCGAACCTGACGCCGGAAAAGGCCAACACCTATACCTTTGGTGTTGTTCTTCAGCCGACCGATCTCGTCCCGGGTCTGACTGTGACTGTTGATTATTACGACATCAAGATCACCGACGCTGTCAGCACGCCCACCCCGGGCGATGCCATCGCAGCTTGCTTTGGAACGAATGCGGCCAACGTCACGGCAGCTGCGGCAACCAGCGCGGCTTGCGTCGCGATCCGCCGCAACCCGGCAACGGGTGGCCTCAGCGGTTCGCCTGCGACCACACCGGGCTTGTTCCTGGCCTCGTCGAACCTCGGCAAGATCAGCACAAGCGGCATCGATATCGCGCTGAACTACAAGCGTGATCTCGGCTTTGCTGACCTGTCGTTGAACTTCTCCGGTAACTGGACCAACAAGAACGTCTTCCAGGCGACACCGACGTCCTATTCCCGTGATTGCGTTGGCTACTTCAGCGCAAACTGTGGTTCGATCAATCCTGACTATTCGTGGACCCAGCGCACAACGCTGTCGTTCAACGACTCGATTGATGTGTCGCTCCTGTGGCGTCACCTGAGTGCCATGAAGTATGAAGGTCAGGCCGATGATTATCTGGCGCGTGGCTTCAAGGCTTCAAACCGCAACCTGTTCAACGGTGTTGTCACAAACTCCGGCCCAGCCCGTTCGGCTCTGGCAGGTCAGAAGGTCAACATGAACAAGATCAGCGCGTCGGACTACTTCGACCTCGCGACGCGCGTTCAGTTGACGGACAATGTGACGCTGTCGCTGACCGTGACGAACCTGCTGGACAAGAAGCCACCGCTCGTCGGTTCGACGGCTGGTTCGACGTCTTACAACAGCGGCAACACCTTCCCGTCGACTTACGACGCGGTCGGCCGTCGCTATGCAGCATCAGCTACCCTGAAGTTCTAATAACAGACCTTCAGTAAGACTTGAGGCGGCGGGGAGAGCAATCTCCCCGCCGTTTTCATTTGTGCGCGGGGCAGGCGCATCGCCCTATGTGGCAAAAGTGCCACTGTGGCGTAATAAACGTGCCATAAT
>JBBATT010000507.1:0-1443 GCA_040398605.1 Chakrabartia sp. | reverse complement strand
CAGCGTCATGGGGACGTTCACATGGGCGCCATTGACCTCGACATTGTAGATCAGGCCAAGGTCGTAAATATTGACCGGAATTTCCGGATCAAAAATATCCTTGAGCGCCGCGACAACTGCGTCATGCAGGTCACCGCCCGGTTCTCCGGCGACAACCTCAGCGGGTTTCTGCGACAGAAAGCCTTCCAGATAATCCTTCTTGCGCTCCAGCTTTTCCGCAGGTGCTTCGATATCCCCGACACGCGCCTTGGGCGGCGGGGGGACGCTGTCTACTTCTTCAATCCGGATCTCATCACTCATCCGAAAATCCTCTTCACCCGTTCCAGACCGCGCACCAGCGCGGCGACGTCGTCCACGTCATTGTAAATACCAAAGCTGGCGCGCGCAGTGGCGGCCACCCCCAAATGGTCCATCAGCGGCTGGGCACAATGATGCCCCGCGCGGATCGCCACATTTTCCTCGTCCAATATGGTGCCCACATCGTGCGGATGCACCCCTTCGACCTCAAAAGAGATGATGCCGGCGGCATCTTCCGGCCCGAACAGGCGGATGCTGTTGATCTGCCGCATCGCGTTGCGGGCCTGCTGCACCAGCGTCTGCTCATGCGCGTGGATCACGTCCAGCCCGATGGCCTCGACATAATCGATGGCAGCGGCGAGTGCGATCACTTCGACAATCGCAGGCGTGCCCGCTTCAAACCGCGCAGGCGGCGGGGCATAGGTCGTACGCTCGAACGACACCCGGTCGATCATCGCGCCACCCCCGTGCCACGGCGGCATCGCTTCAAGTATCTGATATCTCGCCCATAATGCGCCGATCCCGGTCGGGCCATAAAGCTTGTGCGCGGAAAAAACGTAGAAATCACAATCAAGTGCGGCAACATCAACGGCCATATGCGGCACCGCCTGACAGCCATCAAGCAGCAGCTTCGCGCCCACCGCATGTGCTATCTTCGCCGCCCGCTTCGCGTCGAGCACCGACCCTAAGACATTGGAAATATGCGCAAATGCGACGAGTTTGTGCGCCGGCGTCAGCATTTTTTCAGCCGCATCCAAATCAATCTTGCCATCCTCAGTCAGCGGGCAAACATCAATCTCCACGCCCGTCCGGTCCCTAAGCAACTGCCAGGGAACGATATTTGAATGATGCTCCAGCACCGACAGCAAAATGCGGTCACCGGCCTGCAACTGGTTGCCCCAACTGTGCGCAACGAGATTGATCGCCTCGGTCGCACCGCGGGTAAAAACAATCTCCCGCTCATCCGTCGCGCCGATGAAGCGCGCCACCTTGCGGCGGGCGGCTTCAAAGGCCAGCGTCATATTGGCGGAACGCGCATAAACGCCGCGATGAACGGTCGCGTAATCCGCCCCCATCGCCCGCGTCATCGCGTCGATCACGACCTGAGGCTTCTGTGCCGTCGCGCCGGTATCGAGATAGTGCCAG
>JBBATT010000506.1:0-1457 GCA_040398605.1 Chakrabartia sp. | reverse complement strand
GTCATACCGACCACCGGCCGGTCAAAGCGCGGCACACGGGCCACACGGCAGGCTCCCACTACCGCCCCAGCAGCTTGGGCCAAGGCCGACTGGCACAGGCTATTCAGGCCATACAAGCCCCCGGCCCACAGCACCATCATCAGATCGGGCGGCATGCGCTCGGGCGGCAAGAGCGGCGAAAACGCCACCGTGGACAGCACCACCTTGGGCACGCCCAGCGGCAAGCTGCTGGCGACATCGAGCGCCAGGTCGGTGCCCATGGTGCCACCGAGCACCAGCAAGCCGTCCATGCGGCCTTCGCGCTGCAGTTGGGCAGCCAAGGCCGATGCGCCTTGCGCCATCAAAGCCATGGCGCTGTTTTCGTCGCCGCTGTCCATGACCTACTGCAGCGTAACGCCCGCAGCCGCAGCAACGTCAGAGTTGGCAATGTCCGAGACCACCCGGCCTTTGGCCAGCACCCCCACATCCATAACCAGCGCCTGGCCGCCTGCGGCCAGCACCTGCTCGCGCATGAAGCCAATTTCGTCGCTCTTGGTGTCGACGGTGCCGACGATCAGGATGACCGGGCTCTTCATGCGCGGCCCTCCTGCACGGCGGCAAAGGCGGCTTCGAGCACGTCGCACATGAAGTCCACCTCCTCGCGGGTGATGACCAATGGCGGCGACAGGATCAGGTTGGGGCCGGAGATGCGCACCATCAGGCCCGCCTTGTAGGCGGCCTTGGCCACCCGCGCCGGGATGTCACTGGTGCGGGGCATGGGGGTGCGCTTGGTCTTGTCGCTCACCATCTCGATGCCCAACATCAGGCCCACACCGCGCACATCGCCCACAAAGCTGCAGGTGTCCACCAACTTGCGCAGGCGGGTTTGCAGGTGCGCACCCACGCGTGCGGCGTTGCCGGGAATGTCCAGCGCCTCGATCTGGTCGAGCGTGGCCAGCGCCGCAGCGGCTGCGATCGGGTGCGCGCTGTAGGTGTAGCCGTGCGAGACCGAAGCCGTGCCCGTGGTGTCGGCATCAAACACGTCGGCGATGCGGCGGTTGATGGCCGTGGCCCCGAGCGGGATGTAACCTGAAGAAATGCCCTTGGCCAGGCACCACATGTCGGCGTTCACCCCCCACAGGCGGGTGCCAAACAGCTCACCACTGCGGCCAAAGCCGGTCACCACCTCGTCGGCGATCAAGGCCAGGTTCTAGATGCCCTACAAGAGGTGACCCGCCTAGCGGTCCAGACTTCAACAGGGGATCGCAGCCGCCTCATGCTCGATATCGAGGGATTCCGCTCAGGACGAAAGTCAGAGTTGAAAAAGCTTGCTGAGAAGATGGCTGAGAAGGCAAAGACCACTGGCTCATCGATCAAGTTGGACCCAATGAACGCTTTTGAGCGCAAGGTCATCCACGACACAATCCAGGATCTAGGCCTTACGAGTGAATCTGATGGTGAAGACCCAGATCGCTACG
>JBBATT010000505.1:0-1457 GCA_040398605.1 Chakrabartia sp. | reverse complement strand
GCTGATGATGGGGTACTTGTCGCACCAAGTGGCGAGCATGTCGGTCCACTGCTCAGACGTCAAGCTGATGCCGCCTTCGCCTGCCAAGACGTATTTACCGTCTTTGTAGAACTCGCTGGCCGCGCAATCGAGGCCAATGGCGATCTGCTCGCCAGCGGTGTAACCGGCTGCGGCAATCGCATCGAGCACCATCTGGATGGCGGCTTCGTGGCTGTCGACGTTGGGGGCAAAGCCGCCTTCGTCGCCCACGGCAATGCTCATGCCCTTGTCGTGGATGATTTTCTTGAGCGCGTGGAACACTTCAGCGCCCCAGCGCACGGCTTCGCGGAAGCTGGGCGCGCCCACGGGGATGATCATGAACTCTTGCAAGTCCAGGTTGTTGTTGGCGTGTGCGCCGCCGTTGATGACGTTCATCATGGGCACGGGCAGCTGGTTACCGTTCATGCCGCCAAAGTAGCGGTAAAGAGGCAGGCCGGACTCTTCGGCCGCAGCGCGGGCCACGGCCATGGACACGGCCAGCATGGCGTTGGCGCCCAGGCGGCTCTTGTTGTCGGTGCCGTCCAAATCAATCAGGGTGCGGTCCAAAAAGGCTTGCTCAGAGGCGTCCAGGCCCAGCACGGCTTCGGAAATTTCGGTGTTGATGTGCTCGACGGCTTTGAGCACGCCTTTGCCCAGGTAACGGCTCTTGTCACCGTCGCGCAGCTCGATGGCTTCGCGGCTGCCGGTCGATGCGCCGGAGGGCACAGCGGCACGGCCCATCACACCGGATTCCAACAACACATCACATTCCACGGTCGGGTTGCCGCGGCTGTCCAGAATTTCACGTCCTACGATGTCAACGATTGCACTCATTTGCTGATTCTCTCAAAGGGAAAAATAAAACAGGGGTTCCTGGCCGAAGATACAGCCGTTCATGCGAAGTCGTCTTCAAGGAAAGGATTCTTTTTGGTGACGGAATCGAGCTGAACCAGGATTTCGAGCAAAGCTTTCATGTGGCTTAAGGGCACCGCGTTCGGCCCATCCGACCAAGCCTCGGCCGGTTTGGGGTGCGTTTCCATGAAGAGGCCGGCCACACCCGCAGCCACTGCTGCTCTGGCCAGCACGGGCACCATCTCGCGGGCGCCGCCGCTGCTGGTGCCTTGGCCGCCGGGCTTTTGTACCGAGTGGGTCACGTCAAACACCACCGGAGCGCCGGATTTGCGCATCTCGGCCAGGCTGGTCATATCGGCCACCAGATTGTTGTAGCCAAAGCTCACGCCGCGCTCGCAGGCCAAAAAGTTGTCTTCAGGCAAGCCCACGTCACGCGCAGCGCTCTTGGCCTTGTCGATCACGTTCTTCATGTCCCAAGGCGCCAGAAACTGGCCCTTCTTGATGTTCACTGGCTTGCCCGACTGGGCCACGGCGCGAATGAAATCGGTCTGGCGGCACAAAAAGGCGGGTGTTTGCAATACATCGAC
>JBBATT010000504.1:0-1461 GCA_040398605.1 Chakrabartia sp. | reverse complement strand
GTCGTAAAGCAGATCGGCACCTTACAGAACAGGGTAGACACATCGCGCTGGAACACGGAGTGGCGCTTCAAATGCAGGAAGATGTAGAGATCACCCGCAGGAGCTCCACGTGCGCCGGCCTCCCCTTCCCCTGAAAGACGAATGCGCGTGCCATCATCCACGCCTGCTGGAATGTTGACGGAAAGCGTCTTGGGCTTTTCCACGCGGCCTTCGCCACGGCAGCTATTGCACGGATCGGCAATGACCCTGCCAGCGCCTTGGCATTTCGGGCAAGTCCGTTCCACGACGAAGAAGCCCTGCTGCGCCCGCACCTGTCCTTGACCGCCGCACGTGCCGCATGTTGACGCCGATGTGCCGGGCTTTGCGCCTGATCCGCCGCAAGGGTCACACTGGGCAGAGACTTCGACCGAAACCTCGGTCTTCTTGCCGTTATAGGCTTCTTCGAGCGTAATCTCGAAATCATAGCGCAGATCAGCGCCGCGTTGAGGCCCACGCTGGCGACCACGGCCGCCGCCCATGAACTCCCCAAAGATATTCTCGAAAATATCGGTGAAGCCGCCAAAATCCTGCGGGCCACCGCCGCCGCCATTTTGGAACGCAGCCTTGCCGTACTGATCATAGGCCGCGCGCTTTTGCGGGTCTTTCAGGACGTCATAGGCCTCGCTGATGGCCTTAAACTTGGCTTCGGATTCAGCACAACCCGGATTTTTGTCCGGGTGAAAGCGCATGGCGAGCTTACGATAAGAGGACTTAATCGTCCCATCATCGGCTGTGCGCTCGACTTCTAAGAGTTCGTAATAGTCGTCGGACATGCCACCCCCGGCCAAAGTCCCCGCTCGCCCTGAGCCTGTCGAAGGGCTGTTTTTCCCTTTTCGCGACCGTCCTGAAAGAAGGGCGGTGCTTCGACAAGCTCAGCACGAGCGGTGTTTGGTGGGCCTTAGCCCTTGTTTTCGTCCACTTCCGAGAATTCGGCATCGACCACATCATCATCCTTCGGTGCATCGGCACTTGGGGATGCAGAGTTGGCCTGCTCCTTCTCGTAAATCGCCTGACCAAGCTTCATGGCGACCTGTGCCAAGGCTTGCGACTTGTCTGTCATCGCGGTGGGATCACCGCCTTCAACAGCAGCCTTGGTTTCGGCAATCGCGGCTTCGATTTCAGACTTCAGCGCGTCGTCCACCTTGTCGCCATTGTCGGCCAGCTGACGCTCGGTCGTGTGGATGAGGCTTTCGGCGTTGTTCTTCGCTTCAGCCGCTTCACGACGCTTCTTGTCTTCTTCGGCAAACTGCTCAGCATCGCGGACCATCTGATCGATATCGTTGTCGGTCAGACCGCCCGATGCCTGAATCTTGATCTGCTGTTCCTTGCCCGTACCCTTATCCTTGGCGTGGACCGAGACGATGCCGTTCGCGTCGATATCAAACGTCACTTCGATCTGCGGCACGCCGCGCGGTGCGGGGG
>JBBATT010000503.1:0-1462 GCA_040398605.1 Chakrabartia sp. | reverse complement strand
GAGGATGTTTTCCATCTTCATGGCCTCAACGACGGCAAGCGGTTGCCCCGCCTCAACCTTGTCGCCCGCGGCCACGTGGATCGCGGTCACGAGACCCGGCATAGGGCAGAGCAGGAAGCGGGACAGATCCGGCGGAACCTTCTCGATCATATAAGCGGCAAGCGGCGCGACATGGGCAGGCAGGCAGATGGCCGTGTGCGAAGCCCCGCGTGTCGTCAGCTTAAAGCCTGTGCGGGTCTTGGAGACCTTCACCGCCAGTTCCTTGCCGTCGATATCCGCGACGACCAGCCGGTCACCCGGCGTGTACTCCAGCCCGATGTTCAGATGATCACCATCGACCAGAAGGTCTTCCTCGCTCACATCTACCAGATGCGTGGCACCACCAATGCGGACATGCCATTCAGCGGGCGGATCAAGGTCATCACCAAGCTGCCCATCAACCTGACGCGCTCGGTCGGCCTGCGCACAGGCCATGAAGCCTGCAATGCCCGCCAGTGTCCGCAAGAGATCGTCCGAGGTTGCTGCGCCTGAGAAGCCGTCGGGATATTCCTCGGCGATAAAGCCTGTCGTCAACTCGCCCGAGCGGAAGCGCGGGTGCTGCATGATGGCCGAGACAAAATCGATATTGTGCCCAAGGCCTTCCAGCTCAAACTTATCAAGTGCTGCGATCTGTTTGTCCGCTGCTTCGTCGCGCGTTTTGCCCCAGGTGATCAGCTTGGCGATCATCGGGTCATAGAACATGGAGACTTCGCCACCATCGGCGACGCCGTCATCCACGCGCACACCGTCAACGCCGCGAATATCCCCTGCCCAGCCGGGCACTGGAGGCTTGTAGCGCGAGATACGGCCTGTCGACGGCAGAAAACCGCGATACGGGTCTTCGGCATAGACGCGGTTCTCGATCGACCAGCCGTCAATCTTGATGTCGTCCTGCGTCATGGTGAGCTTTTCGCCATAGGCGACGCGGATCATCTGTTCGACCAGATCGATGCCGGTGATGGCTTCGGTCACAGGGTGTTCGACCTGCAGACGCGTGTTCATTTCAAGGAAGTAGAAGCTTTCGCCGCTCGGGTCCGCGCCAGAGACGATGAGTTCCACCGTGCCCGCAGAATAATAGCCCACCGCGCGAGCAAGTGCGACGCACTGCTCGCCCATCGCCTTGCGCATCTTGGGCGTGACGAAGGGCGACGGGGCTTCTTCCACCACCTTCTGGTGGCGGCGCTGAATCGAGCATTCGCGCTCATTCAAATAGAGGATATTGCCATGCTGATCGCCGAGGATCTGGATTTCGATGTGGCGCGGATTGAGAATGAACTTCTCGATGAACACGCGGTCATCGCCGAACGAGTTCAGCCCCTCGCGCTTCACCGCCTCGAAGCCCTCGCGCACGTCCTTCTCGTTGTACGCCAGACGCATGCCCTTGCCGCCGCCGCCAGCGGAGGCCTTCATCATCACCGGATAG
>JBBATT010000502.1:0-1470 GCA_040398605.1 Chakrabartia sp. | reverse complement strand
GCAGACAGACCGAGCGCGGCGAGCGACAACCAGGCGGAGTGTTTCAGGAATTCACGGCGAGGGGTGACGGAGGACATGGGGAGACAGTGTGCACATGTGCGAAGGGGCAAAAGGGAAAAAGTGGAGACAGGGATCGGGATAGGGGTCGGGGTAGGTCCCTATCATTCTCGGGTGGCGGGTGGCAGCCCCAGGTGGCGGGTGGCGGGCCTTGGGGTAGGGACGTGATTGCTATCACGTCCGTTCGCGACGGCGTAATCTTTTCACAACCGGCCTAAACTAAGATCCGGTGACCTCGCTCTTTCGGTTTCGAACGGATGCGATGGCAATCGCATCCCTACCTAAAAATCCCGCCACCTGCCACCCGAGACTGCCACCTGCCACCCGAATCAGCCTTCTCTCACTTTTGCACCTTTGCACAGGCCGCAGGCCGATTTGCACTTTTGCACCTAGGACAGCACGTGGTGCTGTCCCTACCTCAGCTTTACCCTTCCGGCGTAAACCCGAGCACGACATCCCAGCGGGCGGACAGTTCGCCGGCTTTGGAGCCCTTGAGCGGATCGAAGGCCAGCGTGACGCTCTCGCGCTGCTTGGCGTCCTTGATGCCCATGTAGATACCGTCTTTGGCGTTCTGCTCGTGGCCCTTGATATAGCACTGGGTGATGAGCTCCTTCTTGCCCTTGATCTTGACGGCGAGATGGATGTGCGGGGTGCGCGGCTTGTAGGGCACGGGCTTGATGGTGCGAAACACATACTCGCCGTTGGCGCCGGTGAGGAAACGCCCGAAGCCCTGGAAATTACCGTCCCGCTTATCGGCGTTACCGGTCTTGGTGTGGATATACGCGCCGTTGTTGTCGGCCTGCCAGATCTCGACCAACGCGTTGCGCACGGGATCGCCATGCTCATCGAGGATACGGCCGGACAACCAGGCGATCTCACCGACCGCAGGCGTGACCCCGTTATTCACGATGATCAAGTCGTTGTCGGTATCGAGCGGCAGCTTGTCAGGATAGAACGGACCCTCGGTCTGCTTCGGCGTGCGCGTCAGCGCCTCGGCGAAAGCCCCCGGCACCGCGAACAGCGCGGCCCCCAATGCAACCTGACGTAGGAAATCACGACGGGCACGGAGATCGGCAGGCAGAGGGGGGTGGGCCATGGCCAGATTCCTAACTCCAAAGAGAACAGAGAGCAAGAAGGGCTAGGGCCAGGGCTGGGGCTAGGGCTGGACCCTAACCATTCCCGGGTGGCAGGTGGCAGCCCCAGGTGGCGGGTGGCGGATGATTCAATGATTCATCGTCGATGAATTCCGAGTTCGCACCCGGGACCTGCACCTGAACCCGAACACCCGAACCTGATACCCGACGGCCGAGACCCGAGACCTGAAAAAGGTATCCCCCGCCACCTGCCACCCGGAGCTGCCACCCGCCACCCGAAACGACTGCCTCTCAGCATCTAAACCTTCCCCTCCCCACC
>JBBATT010000501.1:0-1473 GCA_040398605.1 Chakrabartia sp. | reverse complement strand
GGACGCCTGAGCACCTGGAACAAGCGATTCCGCGAAGTGTGGGAGGTAGACGAGTCTTTCCTTGCGGGCCACCCGCGCGTCGATGCGTTGGCAGAACTGGTCGCGCCGCGTCTGCTCAATCCGGAACGTGCGAGCCTGATCCGGGAACTGGTCCGATCGGCCACATTGGATCGCAAGCAGCGCGGCGGACGCGTTGCTCTAAAGAACGGGCGGCATTTCGAGTTTGCGGCTGTCCCGCTGCCGGATGGCAATGCGCTGTTCACCATGCTCGACATCACCGACAGCCGTCAGGTGGAAAATGTGCTGCGCGAACGGGCGGCGGCGCTGGAGGAATCGGACCGGATCAAGTCCGCCTTTGTCGCCAATATGAGCTACGAGTTGCGCACGCCGCTGACGTCTATTCAGGGCTTTGCGGAAATGCTGCAATCAGGCCTCGCTGGTGAGCTGGCGCCCCAGGCGGTCGACTATCTGGCGGCCATCCTCGATTCCACCGCACGTCTCGGCACGCTGATCGACAATGTGCTGGACCTGACCCAGAGCGATGCCGGCGCGTTGCCGATTGAGCGCAAGCGGATTGATCTGGCGGCGTTGCTGCGTGCCGCCGCCGCTGCCCGAGCCGCGAGCGCGCAGGAAAAAGCCATTGATCTTGTGGTGGAAGTCGATGCCTCGGTCGGCACGATCAAGGGGGATCGCAAACGGATTTTGCAGGCGGTGGACCAACTGCTGCTCAACGCCATCAGCTATACTGAAACCGGTGGCCGGGTGTTGCTGCATGGCAGCGGGACGACCGAATTGGCGACGCTTGTTGTTTCAGACAATGGCCCCGGCATGGATGAGGCGGAACAGGCCCGTGCGCTCGACCGGTTCAGCCGCGTCGGGGCAGGCATTGGCCGCGAGGGCGATGGATCGCTTGGCATCGGTCTGCCGCTTGCGCGCCAATTTGTCGAAGGCCATGGCGGCACGCTCACCCTTTTGTCGCAAGTGGGTGAAGGCACAGTCGTCACAATCGAACTGCCGCGCGGATGACGGCTTACGCGCTCGACTTGGCGGATGCCGCCGCGACTGATGCGGCCGGACGTGCCTTTGCGCCCATGCTCCAGCCCGGCGATGTCATCGCGCTGTCGGGCGATCTGGGGGCGGGGAAGACGAGCCTTGCCCGTGGGCTGCTCGCTGCCCTTGGGCTCACCGAGGAAGCACCCAGCCCAAGCTATGCCATTGTCATTCCTTATGATCCGCCAACGGTGCGCCTGCCGGTCTGGCATGTCGATCTCTACCGGCTGGATGATCCCGAAGAGGCGATGGAACTCGGGCTAGACGATGCTTTGCTGGACGGCGTTTTGCTGATCGAATGGCCGGAACGGCTCGGCTGGTTGTGGCCGGATGCGCTGCGCCTCCACATCAACGTGCCGGCCGATGGCCCGCGCCGCTTGACAGCGACGGTGCCGCCGTCTTGGAAGGACCGATGGCCATTTC
>JBBATT010000500.1:0-1488 GCA_040398605.1 Chakrabartia sp. | reverse complement strand
TATGATCTCGCTTTCGCGCTGTTTGAAGCGCGGGTGACGATCCATTCGGCCCATATCGCAACCTATGGCGAACGGGCGGTCGATACGTTCTATGTGACCGATCTGACCGGTGATAAGATCATCAGCGCGAGCCGCACGGCCACGCTTGAAAAGCTGCTGCTCGATGCAGCGGCCGGCCCGCGCAAGACCGCGAAAGCGGCCTGATCAGGCGCGTCGGACGGGCGGCAGGCTGACCATGGCGATTAGGATGGCCCCTGCGAGATAGGCAACGCCCCCGGCCAGCTGAAACAGCGCGTAGCTGCCCGTCAGATCATGCACCTTACCAAAGCCGAGCACACCCACGATGGTTGAGGCCCAGCCAGCCATCTGCACCCAGCCATAAACACTGCCATAGCGCGCAAGGCCAAAGCGCCGGGCGACGAAGAAGGCCAGCAGATCAATCTCCGCCCCTTGCTGGACGCCAATGGCAGCGACGGCCAGAAAAGCGGCCAGCGGGCTGGCTGTCGTCGCCCAGAGCGCAAGGCAGCCCATGGCTGGCACGAGCGTGAAGAAGAAGGCCACGCGCTGAGGGCTCCGCCGGTCGAGCAGATAACCACAGGCGAGACGCCCGCCGACCTGCCCAACGGCGAAGGCGGAAATGCCAAGCGCGGCTGTGCCCGCGCTGATGCCTTCCTCCGTCATCATGGGCACCATCTGACTCAACATGCCCGAGCCCGGAAAGTTGATGCATGCAATGCAGGCGATCAGGAGCCAGAAGGCAGGCGAACGCAGGACAGACGGATCGGTCGCGTCATGATGGGCATCGTCACGGGCTATATGCGGCGGTGGGGCCTTCAAGAGAAAGAGTATCGCTGGAAGACCAATCAGCCCGCTGAGTGCCGCCAGCAGGACATAGCCCGCACGCCAGCCCTGCGCTGCAATGAGCATTTCGAACAGCGGCGGCATGACAACCGCGGACAGAGAGATGCCTGTCGCTGCAAGGGCGAGCGCCATGCCGCGATTCTGGTGAAACCATCCCGCGACGGCACGCGTGTACGACATGGAGGAGGTCCACACGCCGATCAGCCCCGTCAAAAACACCATGACGCCAAACAAAGCGGGGATGAATGGCATCGTGGCGAGGACAATGAAGAACAGCGATAGCAACGCCATGCCGAGCGCATAAACGGGGCGGACGCCATAGCGATCCATGGCCCAACCCACAGCAGGCGCCGTCAGCGCGCCGATACCAACCAGTGCCTGAAGCTGCGAAAACTCGCCCAACGTCCAGCCGGTTTCCTTCTGGAGCGGCGGAATGAAGATGCTGAAGACATAGAAGAGCAGGTTGATTCCGGTCGCTGCCGCTAAGGCTGCGCCTGTGATAACCGGCCAACCCCGACGCCACTCTTCCATGCAACTCTCCTTTTTCGGAAGTTCGCAGGCAAAATAGCGTGGCGACCCGATTGACGTTAACGTCAACTGTTCCTATCCCGTCGTCAAGAGAGGTCA
>JBBATT010000499.1:0-1508 GCA_040398605.1 Chakrabartia sp. | reverse complement strand
GTGCGCGGCCAGCGTTGCCGAGCAAGCGCGTGTGCTGGAGAATTTTGAGCCGGACGTGCTCGTGACGGATGTCATTCTTCCTGACGGTAACGGGCTCGACCTACTGCCTTCCATTTTGTCGAAAAGGCCGGGTCTGCCTGTCATTGTGCTCTCTGCCCAAAACACTCTGGCCACAGCTGTCCGCGCGACGGAGCAGGGGGCGTTTGAGTATTTGCCCAAGCCTTTTGATCTGGATGAGCTTTGCCAAGCGGTGCGCGATGGCATGGGACGCCGGGGCATTGTCGTTGCTGGCCCGGCACTGTCGGAGGCGGACGCCGCTCTCCCGCTCATCGGTCGTTCTCCCGCGATGCAGGAAGTCTACCGGACGATAGCGCGCGTTGTGCCGAATGACCTGACAGTGCTGATCCTCGGCGAGAGTGGGACAGGCAAGGAATTGGTTGCGCGGGCCATCCATGATCTGGGCGCACGCAAGGCGGCGCCCTTTATCGCGATCAACATGGCCGCCATCCCCCGGGAACTGATTGAGGCCGAATTGTTCGGGCATGAACGCGGCGCCTTTACAGGGGCACAGCAGCGGACGGCAGGCCGGTTTGAGCAAGCAGCGGGCGGCACGCTGTTCCTTGATGAGATTGGTGACATGCCGATGGATGCCCAGACGCGTCTGTTGCGTGTGCTCCAATCGGGTGAATTCACGACTGTGGGTGGCAGCCGCTCCATTCAGGCGGACGTTCGCATCATTGCTGCAACGCATAAGGATTTGACCGCGCTGATCGCGGCAGGCCAGTTCCGCGAAGACCTTTACTTCCGCCTGAACGTCGTGCCCATGTCGCTGCCCGCCCTTCGCCAGCGCGTGGCCGATATCGGACTTTTGTCGCAGCATTTTCTTGACCGGGCGGCGGCAGAAGGCTTGCCACGCAAGGGTATATCCGTGGAAGCCATTACGCGGCTGGGGCAGCATGATTGGCCCGGCAATGTCCGCGAACTCGAAAATCTGATGCGTCGTCTAGCGGTGCTGGCGCGCGACGACCTCATCGGCGCCGAAATGGTGGAGCAACAGCTGGTCGGGCGGCCCGCCAAGGCCGAGGCGCCAGTGATCGTTGCGCGATCTGGGCTAGCCAATGCTGTTGAGCATCACCTCGCGGCCTATTTTGCGGAGTTTGGAACACACCTGCCACCAGATGGCCTGTACGACCGCATCTTGGAAGACGTTGAACGCCCCCTGCTTGTGGCAACAATGTCGGCCGTGCGTGGAAACCAGCTGCGCGCCGCCAAATTGTTGGGCATTAATCGGAATACGTTGCGCAAGAAACTAACCGATCTGGGCATCGATTTGGCAGTTGGTCGCCGTTAAAAGCTCTTTTCGTCGACTCCTGTTCAACTGTGCTTGATCTGCAACGGCGGTGTTGTAGTAATGCAACGAATGGCTGCGCCGAACACGTCTTTCCTGCAAACTTGGCAACGCAAGCTCGCTGTTTTTGCGCGCCGGCAGGAATGGATCACCGTGATGA
>JBBATT010000498.1:0-1510 GCA_040398605.1 Chakrabartia sp. | reverse complement strand
AATATCATACAGGCATGTCTTATCGCGTCACCGGGGACACGCAATAGCGTGTCCCCATGCTCCCACTCCTGGCCCCCACTGACCATTCCCCCAACCCTCCGCTAGCGCCCTTTCCATGCCAGAACTCCCCGAAGCCGAAACCACCGTGCGCGGGTTGCGGGCTGTCTTAGACGGGCAGCGATTGACGCATGTTGAGGCGCGGCGGGCGGATTTGCGGTGGTCAGGCCACTTTTTTGGTCTGGTCGATTTCGCCCACGCCTGTGAGCGTGAACGCGCCGGTGCCCGGTAGTTCCACGCGCAGTTCCAGCTTGCCGCCCGCCGCTTCCACAAACCGGCGGAGTGTCGAGAGGTAGAGATCGGTCTGCTTCTCGATCTTGACCACCGAAGGCTGCTTGATACCTAGGCTCTGAGCGATCTGCTCTTGGCTACGCTCGGCCAACTTGCGCAGGGCCTTGAGCCCCTCGATCTCGGCGTGCAGGTCGGCAGCGCGAGCCTTGATGCGCGCCTGACGGTCCTTGGGGAGGCGCGCCATCAGATTTTCGTGGGTAACGGGCATAGCACCTATCCTTTCAATGTTTCGAGATGCCCGGAGAACCGGGCGTCGGCCTTTGTAATGAGTGTTTTGTAGAACCGCTTCTGTGCGACCCCGCCCTTATCGCCCGCTACCAGAACGATGGCGCGACGTTTGGGATCGAACGCGAACGCCACCCGCCACACCCCATCATCAGCCTTGAACCGCAGTTCCTTCATATTGGCGTGCCTCGAACCGCTGAGCGTATCGGCGTGAGGCCGTCCCAATTTGGGGCCGTATATCATCAGCAGTTCAACCAGAGCGAGCAGCTCATCCTGCACGGCGTCCGACAGCACTTCGAATTCGGTAACAAACGCATCGTGGTAAAGAACCGTCCAGTTCATGTTGCCTTATAACTCTCAGGCTATAATATGTCTATAGCCTTTTGGCTATATATTGGTTTGCGGCGGCGGCTTTTGCAAACTCAATCGATCCGGGGCTACGTGACAATTCTGGCCCCCACTGGCCATTCCCCCAATCCCCCGCTAACGCCCCCTCATGCCAGAACTCCCCGAAGTTGAAACCACCGTGCGCGGGTTGCGGGCCGTCTTGGACGGGCAGCGGTTGACGCATGTTGAGGCGCGGCGGGCGGATTTGCGGTGGCCGTTTCCGGTCGATCTGCGGCAGCGGATGCAAGGCGCGACGGTCACGAGCCTTGGGCGGCGGGCGAAGTACGGGCTGATCCATACCGACCGGGGCGACACGATGGTGTTCCACCTGGGCATGTCGGGGCGCTGGCGGATCGATCCTGATGAGATTGGCAAGCACGGGCATCTGGTCGTCGAGACGGCGGGCGGGCACCGGCTTGTGCTGGATGACCCACGGCGCTTTGGGTCGGTCGATTTGGTGCGGTCGGATGCGGTCGACCTCTATCGCGGCTTTGTGCGCATGGGGCCGGAGCCGCTTGACGATCAGTTTACCGCGCATGTGCTCGCCAAG
>JBBATT010000497.1:0-1519 GCA_040398605.1 Chakrabartia sp. | reverse complement strand
TGGGGCAGAATATTTTCATTCCCATGCCGGGCAAGACCCATGTCGCAAAGGTCAGCTCGATGGTGTTTTATGATGTAGAAGGGGCACGTCTCAATGTCTGAGGTTCTCGCCCGACTTGAACCGACACCGACAGTTCCGTTTGCGGGCAACGGCGTGTCTGTAACATCAGCCCCACCTATGGCGCGCTTCTCGCTGCGTGCGCGCAAGGCGGCTGATTTGGAAAAGCTGCTCGGTGTTTCGGTGCCGCAAAAGATTGGCACGATGCAAAATGGGGTGATGTGCCTCGGCCCTGATGAATGGCTGATGCTGGCCCCGCACGGCACCAAGATCGCCGATGGCGCAGGGCTTTCACTGGCCGTGACCGAGGTGAGCGACCGGAACGTCGCTATCCTCCTTGAAGGTCCGCGCGCCACATCGGTTCTGGCCGCAGGCTGCGCGCTTGATTTTGATCATTTTGAGGTTGGCCGCGCCACGCGGACGATCTTTGAAACGGTTGAGATCATCATCGTGCGCGAAGCGGCAGACCGGTTTCATGTTGAGGTTTGGCGCAGCTTTGCGCCATGGTTGTGGACGGCGTTTGTGACAGTCGCAGCCGAATAAGGCGGGGAAAATGATTTGACCGATTGGACGCGCGATATCGACCGTGGCGACTATGGCGCCTCCAACCGCAACTGGGGGGGGATGATCGTCAATCCGGCGGTGTTCGTCCCCACCGCCATCCTGTCTCTCTCCGTCATCCTGTTCAGCCTGATCGCGCCGCAGGCGTCCGCCGATTTGTTTTCCAGCATGCGTGTGGGCGCTGTTACCCATTTCGACTGGTTCTTCATGTCGGTTGGCAACATCGTGCTCTTATTCTGCATTGCCGTTGCGATCTCTCCACTTGGGAAGATCCGGCTGGGCGGGAAGGGCGCGAAGCCCGATTATTCCCGCCTCTCATGGTTTTCGATGCTGTTTGGCGCAGGCATGGGCATTGGCCTTGTCTTTTACGGCGTGGGGGAGCCGGTGACGCATTTTATGTCTTCCATGGCAGGAGGCGCAGCGGCGCCACTGGGTGGTGCGGCCGGGAATGCAGCAGAGGCGCGCAGCCTCGCCATGGCCGCGACGATCTTTGATTGGTCGCTCCACCCTTGGGCCATTTATGCGATGGTCGGCCTTGCGCTTGCGGTCTTCGCCTATGATTTCAATTTGCCGCTGTCGATGCGATCTGCCTTTTATCCTTTGCTGGGAAAAGCGGTCTGGAGTCGCGCAGGAGATGGGATTGAGATTCTGGCTGTCCTCGCGACAATCTTTGGCCTTGCAACATCGCTTGGGCTTGGCGCGCAGCAGGCGATGGCGGGGATCACTTATCTCTACGGCATCCCAAGCTCTGCGCTCTCTATCGTCGGGCTCATTGCGATCATGGCGTTCGTAACGTTCCTGTCCGTCCGGGGCGGGATTGACCGCGGCATCCGGATTTTGAGCGAGCTCAACATGTGGGTCGCCTTTGCCTTGCTGCTGTTCATTCTGGCAACGGGCGCAA
>JBBATT010000496.1:0-1531 GCA_040398605.1 Chakrabartia sp. | reverse complement strand
GGCAAGCGCAATCACGGGCGCTGCGCAACTAGACCTGGCAAGTCAAGACTTTAAAGGTTGGGCGCCAGCAAGCGCTGCAGGTCTTTGACCTCGACCCCACTGCGCTTGGCCAAATCTTGCACCTGGTCGTCACCGACTTTGCCGACGTTGAAATACTGCGCCTCGGGGTGGGCGATGTAGAAACCGCTCACGCTGGCCGCAGGCGTCATGGCCAGGCTCTCGGTCAGGCCCATGCCGATGTCCTGGCATTGCAGCAATTCAAACATCGCTTTTTTCGCGCTGTGGTCGGGGCAAGCGGGGTAGCCGGGCGCGGGGCGGATGCCCTGATATTTTTCGGCAATCAACTCTTCGTTGTTCAGCGCCTCGGCGGCGGCATAGCCCCAAAGGTCGGTGCGCACTTTTTTGTGCAGGCATTCGGCCAGCGCTTCGGCCAGGCGGTCGGCCAGTGACTTGAGCATGATGGCGCTGTAGTCGTCGTGTGCAGCTTCAAAGGCAGCGGCGCGTTTGTCGGCACCAATGCCTGCCGTGACGGCGAACACGCCCACATGGTCTTGGCCTGTGGGCGCGACGAAGTCGGCCAGGCAACGGCTGGGGCGCATCAAGCCATCGATCATGTGTTTCTCAGTCTGCTGACGCAGGCCACGCCAAGTCATGGCCACTTGGCTGCGCGAGGCGTCGGCATAGAGGGCGATGTCGTCGTCATTCACGCTGTTGGCGGGGTACAGGCCCAGCACCGCGTTGGCCGTGACCCAGCGGCCTTCGATGATTTTTTGCAGCATGGCCTGGCCATCGGCATAGACCTTGCGCGCCTGCTCGCCCACCACTTCGTCGTCGAGGATGGCAGGGAAAGGCCCGGCCAAGTCCCAAGTCTGGAAGAACGGGCCCCAGTCGATGTATTGCGCGATCTCGGCCAGGTCGTAGTTCTTGAACACGCGGCGGCCAATGAACTTGGGCGCGGCGGGCACGCCTTGTGACCAGTCGATCGGCGTCTTGTTGGCGCGGGCCTGCGCCAGCGTCCACATAGGAGTTTGTTTTTTGTTGGCGTGCTGCTCGCGCACCTTGGCGTAGTCGGTGTTCAGGTCGGCGATGAACTTGGCCGCTTGCTCGGACAACAAACCCTGCGCCACGCCCACGCTGCGCGAGGCATCGGGCACATAAACCACGGGGCCACTGTAGTTGGGCGCGATTTTCACAGCGGTGTGCACGCGGCTGCAGGTGGCCCCGCCAATGAGCAAATGCATCTGACGCTCGCGGAAGTACGGGTCTTTTTCCATCTCGGCCGCCACGTACTGCATCTCTTCCAAGCTGGGCGTGATCAAGCCGGACAGGCCGATGATGTCGGCGTTTTCTTCTTTGGCCTTGGCCAAAATTTCGTGGCAAGGCACCATCACGCCCATGTTGACCACTTCAAAATTGTTGCACTGCAAAACCACCGTAACGATGTTCTTGCCGATGTCGTGCACATCGCCTTTGACGGTAGCGATCACGATCTTGCCCTTGGCCTTAACATCTTCGCCTGCAGCTTCTTGCG
>JBBATT010000495.1:0-1550 GCA_040398605.1 Chakrabartia sp. | reverse complement strand
GCCGTGGTCATTCTTTTGGTTGTCTCGGCACTTGGCGCGCTGTTCAAGCTCTGGCGGGGTTGACGGCGGGCCTGCACACCGCCAATCGGTCGAGCAGCTTTTTTAAGGGATTTATCGCGTGGAACCGGTCAACACGATCGATGGCAAAGCTTATCCGTTTGGTCTGAAGAACATCGACACGGATGTCATCATTCCGGCGGAATGGCTCAAGACCATCAGCCGCACCGGCCTTGGCAAAGGCGCGTTTGAGGCGCTGCGCAAGGACCCGGGCAATCTGTTCGACAGCGAAGCCTATTCAGGCTCCCCCATTCTCATCGCGGGCGACAATTTCGGGTGCGGCTCCAGCCGGGAACATGCGGCTTGGGCGCTGCTTGATCTTGGGATCAAGGCTGTCATCGCGCCAAGCTTTTCCGATATTTTTTCCGGCAATGCCTTCAAAAACGGCATCCTCACGGTCGTTTTGCCGCAAGAGGCGATTGACCGGTTGATGGAAGTCGCAAAGACGGACACAATCCATATCGATCTTGAATCGCAGTCGGTGACGACACCTTTTCAGGATCGTTTTGTTTTTGAGATTGATGCGTTCCGCAAGAACTGCCTTCTCAACGGCCTAGACGAAGTCGGCCTGACGATGGCGATGGATGTGAAGATTTCAACTTATGAGAGCCGTGCGAAAGAAGCATGGCCTTGGCAGGCAGGAGCGGTAACATGAAAGCATTATTGTCAAAGGCAGCCGGTGGCCCGGAAACGCTGGTTCTGGAAGACGTGGCTGATCCCGTCGCAGGTCCCGGCCAGCTTCTCGTCGCGGTGAAGGCCTGTTCGGTTAACTTCCCGGACGTTCTTGTCATCGAAGACAAATATCAGTTCAAACCGCCCCGGCCTTTTTCCCCCGGCAGCGAAGTGTCCGGTGTTGTTGAAGCAGTGGGCGAAGGTGTCACCGACTTTAAGGTTGGCGACCGTGTTCTGGGCGCAACCGGCAATAATGGCGGCATGGCAGAAAAGGTCGTGCTCAATGCCGCGACCACCTATGAACTGCCCGCAGAGCGCAGCTTTGCTGAAGGTGCCGCGCTGATCCTTACTTATGGTACGTCAATCCACGCGTTGCTCGATCGTGGCCACATCAAGGAAGGCGACACGCTGCTGATCCTTGGTGCGGCTGGCGGCGTTGGACTCGCTGCGATTGAACTGGGCGTGGCTTTTGGCGCGCGTGTCATCGCGGCCGTCTCTTCGGAAGAAAAGGCCAAGGTTGCGCGTGAAGCGGGTGCGTCAGACGTTGTGATCTATGACCGCGCACCTTTTGACAAAGACCAGTCCAAGGCATTGTCCGAAGCGTTTAAGAAGGCTGTCGGCCCCAATGGCGCGGACATCATCTATGACGCCGTCGGGGGAGACTATGCGGACCCTGCAATCCGCAGCATCGCCTGGGAAGGGCGTTACCTCGTAGTTGGCTTCCCATCGGGTATCCCGAAGCTTCCGCTGAACCTGACGCGCTTGAAGAGCTGCGATGTCGGCGGCGTGTTCTGGGGTGCGGTTACGATGCGGGATCCTGA
>JBBATT010000494.1:0-1571 GCA_040398605.1 Chakrabartia sp. | reverse complement strand
TCGGAAAACCGAATGCGATGGTGGAGCTGAGGGGAATCGAACCCCTGACCTCATCATTGCGAACGATGCGCTCTACCAACTGAGCTACAGCCCCGCATTCGAAATTCGCCCTTAGCGGTGGCAAATTGCCGTTGCAATGGGGAACGCTTGCCCTGCGCGGGAATTGAAATAGAAGCAGTTGGGAGTGGGAACGACACGCGTCCCGACCAGACAAAAACAAGAGAGGAGCCTTCACATGGCACGCGCATGGTATTTCAAATCAACCCCTAATGGTCTGCCAACACTCGACAATGTCGCGCTGGCGGATCTGCCGCATCAGGACCTTGGCCCCAACCAGATCCGCGTGCGCAACGCCTATCTGTCGGTCGACCCCTATATGCGCGGCCGGATGACGACGGTGAAGTCGTATGTCCCCGGCTTTGATGTCGACCAGCCGATGACGGGCGGCGCTGTGGGCGATGTCATTGAAAGCACAGCCGAAGGTTATGACGTCGGTGACAAGGTCATGCACATGAACGGCTGGCGCGATGAGGCGATTGTCGACATTGCAGGCGGTGGTGCGCCGACCGATCCGCAAAAGCTTCCCCCGCTCAACATCCCCATCCAGACGTTCCTCCACAATCTCGGCCTCACAGGCGCAACCGCTTATATGGGCCTGATGAAGACGGCGTCGGCCAAGCCCGGCGATATTGTTTTCGTGTCCGCCGCAGCCGGTGCAGTCGGCTCAGCGGTTGTCCAGATTGCGAAGAAGAAGGGCATGACTGTCATCGGTTCTGCCGGTGGCGCTGCCAAATGCGAATGGGTCCGCTCGCTTGGGGCCGATGCCTGTGTCGATTACAAAGCGGGCAATCTGCTGGAGCAACTGAGCGCCGCCGCCCCGAACGGGATTGACGTGTATTTTGATAATGTGGGCGGCGATCATCTGGACGCGGCTTTTGCTCTGGCCCGCGATTATGCCCGCTTTGCGATCTGCGGCATGATCGACAAATATAATGAGGCCGATCAGGGGCATGAGTTCAAGTACATCCTGCGCACGATCCCCGCGCGGATCAACATGCGCGGCTTCATCTTCACCGATTATGCTGAGTTTATGCCGGAGTTTCTGGCTGAGGTTGCACCGATGGTGCTGTCTGGCGAAATGAAGATGCAGGAAACCGTGCACGAAGGTCTCGACACCACGTTCGATGCGTTCCTCGGGCTCTTCTCGGGCGCCAACACGGGCAAGATGCTGGTCCGCATCTAATGCCCAGGCGGGCGCTGGTCCGTTCCGGGCCTGCGTCCGCCTGCTGTGCCATCTGCCTTGCCATTCTGGCTCAATCCCCGCACACAGGGGCATGATCGTGTCGAGATCCCTTTCGATCGCGCTTCTTGCGCTGGCTTTGGCGAGCTGTGTTGCCGTGCCTCCGCCACCTGCGCCGGCACCTTCGCCCCCAAAGCCAGTTCCACCACCTCCGGTCGCGGCGCCGCCGCGTCCTTCCAATTGGGAAGATTCGCGGGCGACGCCGGGTGACTGGGCGTATCGTCAGGATGCGCGCGGCACGGTTGCCCTGTTCGGGCCGCCGGGCGCCAAT
>JBBATT010000493.1:0-1572 GCA_040398605.1 Chakrabartia sp. | reverse complement strand
TCAATCTCTATGGCTGCCAGGGCAAATGGCTGATGGTTGATCTTGGGATCACCTTTGGTGGCAGCGAATATCCTGGCGTGGACATCATCCTCCCCGATCTGGAATTTATTGAAGAGCGCAAGAAAGATCTGCTCGGCATCGTCCTGACGCATGGCCATGAAGACCATATTGGGGCAGTGCCCTATCTCGCGGCAGAGCTTGGCGTGCCGCTTTATGCGACACCGTTCACAGCCGGCCTCATCAAGGGCAAGCTGGAAGAAGAAGGCCTCGCCCAAGAGGTGGACGTCCGCATTCTGCCGCTCGAAGGCAATTGTGAGATTGGCCCATTCAAGTGCCAGTTGATGTCGCTCGCCCACTCCATCCCGGAAATGAGCGCGGTTGTGATCGACACGCCCTATGGTCGTATCTTCCATACCGGTGACTGGAAGCTGGATGACGAGCCGGTGCTCGGCACAGCGTCGACCGCAGAACAACTGACCGCTGTCGGTGATGCAGGCGTGCTCGCACTCGTTTGCGATTCCACGAACGTCTTCAATTCCAGCGAAAGCGGCAGCGAAGCCAGCGTCTATCCCGATCTGCTGCGCCATACAAAGGCATCGAAGGGCCGTGTGGTTGTCACCAGCTTCGCGTCCAACGCCGCGCGCCTGCAAACGCTCGCCAATGTTGCGCGGGAAACGAACCGCAAGCTGTGTGTTGCCGGTCGCTCGCTCAACCGCATTCTGCAGGTCGCGCAAGCTGTCGGATATCTAAAGAACCTGCCCGAAATTGTGGATATGGGTTCGCTGGACAATTACCGGCGCAGTGAAGTGCTTGTCATCGCGACAGGCGGGCAGGGGGAAGCGCGTGCCGCACTCGCCCGCATCGCGGAAGGCAACCACCCGATCAAGGTCGAAGAGGGTGACACGATCATCTTCTCGTCAAAGCAGATCCCCGGCAATGAGATTGCCATTGGCAAGATCATGAACCAGTTCGCCCGGCGCAACATTCTCATGATTACGGAAAAGCAGGGCCATGTGCATGTGTCCGGCCATCCGGGGCGCCCGGAACTTGCGAAGGTTTATGGTTGGCTGCGGCCTGAGATCCTGCTGCCGGTCCACGGTGAGCGTCGCCACATGGCAGAACAGGCCCGTTTCGGTCTGGAACAGGGCATTCCGCGCGCTATCGTCCAGTCGAATGGCGATGTCTTGCGATTGGCGCCCAATGGCCCAGAGATTATCGGGCGGGAACGCACCGGTCGTCTGATTTTGGACGGTGATGTTATTCTGCCAGCAGACGGCCTCACCATGTCAGAACGCCGCCGTATGGCGATCCATGGGATTATCTCGGTGGCCGTTGCACTTGATCCGGCTGGTCATCTGTTTGGCGAACCCTCAGTCCGCCTGCTCGGCGTGCCGGTTGAAGAAGACCGGGACGATTTCATTGCCGAAGCTTGTGAAGCGGCAGCCAAGGCTGCGACCTCACGTGAGAAGGATGAAATCAAGCTGCGCGAAGGCATTAGGCTTGCCGTGCGCCGCGTGGCGACCGAATGGACCGGCAAAAAGCCGCTTGTTGAAGTGCTGCTGATCAGGGACA
>JBBATT010000492.1:0-1581 GCA_040398605.1 Chakrabartia sp. | reverse complement strand
CGTTTGAGAACAAGTTTGCGCGTGATGAGGATATGTCGTTCCGGATCACGGCGCGGCGCAACCGGCTTGTTGGCCAATGGGCAGCCGCAAAAATGGGGCTGACGACTGAGGAAACCGATTCCTATTCAAAATCCGTCGTTCAGGCTGATTTTGAAGAGGCGGGAGACGAAGACGTTATCCGCAAGCTTCTGGGTGATCTGACAGCCGCAGGCGTCGACACCAGTGATGAGGAAATCCGCAAAGCGCTGTCTGATCATGAAGTTGAAGCCCGCCGCCAGCTGATGGAATCGAAATAACTCATGCCAATGGCTGCTGCCGATATTGAAGGCCTGATCCGCGCCGCATTTCCCGATGCGGTGATCGACATTACGGATCTGGCGGGTGACGGAGATCATTATGCTGCCAAGGTGACATCTGCCGCCTTTGCCGGCATGCCACGCGTGCGGCAGCATCAGGCCGTTTATGCAGCGCTTGGTGGCCGCATGGGTGGAGAACTCCACGCCCTTCAACTGACCACCGCCATCCCCGATTGAGGATTAGATTATGACCGACACCACCCAAGCCCGCATCGGCGAGATCGTCAACGGCAGCGACGTTCTGCTGTTCATGAAGGGCACGCCCTATTTCCCGCAGTGCGGCTTTTCCAGTCGCGCCGTTGCTATCCTCGAACATCTTGGTGTCGAGTTTGGCAGCTTTGATGTGCTGCAAGACCCCGAAGTCCGCGCGGGCATCAAGGAGTTTTCCGACTGGCCGACCATCCCCCAGCTGTATGTGAAGGGTGAATTTGTCGGCGGATCAGACATCATGATGGAAATGTTTGAAGCCGGAGAACTTGGCGAACTGATGGCCGAAAAGGGCGTCGCCAAAGCCGCCTGACGCCGAGCTCCGAAGGCCTCTCCGTCGCCCCGTGCTTGACACGGGGCTTGGCTTTTCTTGCAGTCCCATGTTCTGCATGGAGGCCGAATTGCTGGATCTCCGGGACCAATGATCGACTGGAAGCTTGGGGCTGAAACCCGACGAAGTGAAGCCCAGCCCCGTGTCAAGCACGGGGCGACGGCTGTGTGACAGCGAATTTGTCCACGCTGCCTAGGCTCGGGCGCAGTGCCGGCGATCAGTTTGGAGACATTCCAGAAATGGGAAAGGGCGGATCGACGCGAGACCAGAGGAGCAATCGATCCGCCCTTTGAGAAGCGTTTGGGGAACGCTCATTGGGAACATGTATAACGATGCAGGCTGCGTGCCAGTTTGGGCGAGTGTCGGTTTTCTGACGTTTCTGGTGGTGAAGCAGATTTTAACCAATGAGCGATCTGTCAAAATTTCCGACGAGTGGGGCGGGGATCGTCCACGGATGCTCCTGGCTCTTGCGCTAATTTCCATATTTCGATAATAATCGAATCATGGAACTGAACATGGAGCCATCGCAGATTGTTCGCGCCTTGGGCGCTTTGGCGCAGGAGCATCGCCTCGCGGTGTTCCGTTTGCTCGTGCAAGCGGGGCCGGAGGGGCTGCCTGCGGGCGTCCTCGCTGATGCGCTCGCCGTGCCTGCCTCGTCGATGAGCTTTCATCTCGCCCAATTGGCCA
>JBBATT010000491.1:0-1589 GCA_040398605.1 Chakrabartia sp. | reverse complement strand
CCTAGCGGGTCGAAGGCGCGTTTGACGGCGAACATCTGCTCGTTTTCTTCGGCGCTGAACTGCACGCACATGCTGTTGACTTTTTCGATGCCTACCCCGTGCTCACCGGTCACCGTACCGCCCATGGCTACGCTGGTTTCCAGAATGTCGGCGCCAAACAACTCGCAGCGGCGCAGTTGATCGGGGTCGTTCGCATCGAACAAAATCAGCGGGTGAAGGTTGCCGTCCCCCGCGTGGAACACATTCAGGCACTTGAGACCGTATTGGGTTTCCATCTCAGAGATAGCTTGCAGGATGTCGGCCAGGCGCTTGCGCGGGATGGTCGAGTCCATGCACATGTAGTCGGGGCTGATGCGGCCTGATGCGGGGAAGGCGTTTTTGCGTCCGCTCCAGAACTTCAGGCGCTGTGCTTCATCGCGGCTCACCTTGATGGCCGTGGCGCCGCAGCCGCGCAGCACTTCGCTCATGCGGCCGATTTCTTCTTCGACTTCTTCGGGCGTGCCGTCGCTCTCGCACAGCAAAATCGCCGCCGCGCTCAGGTCGTAGCCTGCGTGCACAAAGCCTTCTACCGCAATCGTCATGGGGCCGTCCATCATCTCCAGCCCCGCCGGAATAATGCCTGCGGCAATGACAGCCGCCACCGCGTCGCCAGCTTTGCGCACATCGTCAAAGCTGGCCATGATGCAGCGGGCCAATTGCGGTTTGGGTACCAACTTGACAGTCACTTCAGTGGTCACGGCCAGCATGCCTTCGCTGCCCACCAGAATGGCCAGCAGGTCGTAGCCGGGGGCATCGAGTGCGTCGCTACCAAACTCAATCGGTTCGCCCTCGATGGTGAAGCCGCGCACTTTGAGCACGTTGTGCACGGTGAGGCCGTATTTGAGGCAGTGCACACCGCCCGAGTTCTCGGCCACGTTGCCACCAATGGTGCAAGCAATCTGGCTGGACGGGTCGGGTGCGTAATACAAGCCAAAGGGCGCGGCCGCGTCACTGATGGCTAAATTGCGCACACCGCACTGCACCACCGCTGTGCGGCTGATGGGGTCCACGGTTTTGATCTGGTTGAAGCGTGCCATCGACAGCGTCACGCCCATGCGGTGCGGCATGGCGCCGCCGGACAGGCCAGTGCCTGCGCCGCGAGCCACCACGGGCACTTGCAGGGTGTGGCAGGCTTTGAGTACGGCCTGCACCTGTGCTTCGGTTTCGGGCAGGGCCACCACCAAGGGGCGCTCCCTGTAGGCGGTCAGGCCGTCGCATTCATAAGGCGTGGTGTCTTCGGAGGTGAACAAAATCGCATGCGCCGGCAGCGCCGTTTGGAGGGCCTGCACCACCTGGCGCTGCAATTGTGCACGCGCCATGGCGCTCTCTGCAGCATTCTCTGCGGCATTCAGTTCGAGGGCATTCACGGCGGTCATGACGGGCGGTTCCTTGGGCGTTATTCGGGGCAAAGGCAGCAGGTTATTCCACCGACTTTACGTCCAAAAGCGGCCGAGCGCCATGAAGAATCTGGGGCCAGGCTGTGAATCCGCTGCAATCGCGCACCATCCGGAGCCCCGCCTCCAGCCCCAGTGCCCGGAGTTGTTGGCCTC
>JBBATT010000490.1:0-1590 GCA_040398605.1 Chakrabartia sp. | reverse complement strand
AGAAGCTCACGCTGCGGATGCAGCCGGGCTATGACCACAGCTATTATTTCATCTCCACCTTCATGGCAGACCATCTGCGCTGGCACGCCGAACGGCTTGGTTGAAGATAGACGGCCTTAGTTCGCTGGCCCGTTGCGCTCCGGCGCAACGACCATAGAGAAGGTCTTGTTGGCCTTGAGATAGCGCTTCGCCAGCTTTTGTAAGTTGGCGGGCGTCATCGATTTCAAATCCGCTCCCCAGCTCAGCAGATTGTCGACGCGCATCGGCTCTGACGTCGCGCCGGACAATTGAGACAGCCAAAACATGTTGCCGGTTTGCGCGCGGGCGAGACGCTGTAGCGTTGGGCCGACAGCGCGTTGCAATTCGTCTGGGGAGACGGGCTCAGACGCGAGGTCCTTTGCAATGGCGCGCGCGCGCACGAAGAAGGCATCGACGGATTCCGGCTTCACCTGTGCCATCACGGTAAAATTGCCGCCGCTGTTGAAGGTAGAGGGCCAGCTGCTTGAGACGTCCGGGCTGTAGCTGGCGCCTTCGCCTTCGCGGAATTGTTCGAACAGACGATCTGTGAAGATCGCCGCGAGCATATCCAGCTGGCGGCCAGTGCGGACCTTGGCCATGCCGCCGCCGGTTGCCCAGGAAAGGACCGCCACTGCCTGATCCGGTGAGCCTTTGTGGGTCAGGCGCACTGGCGTGGAATTTGCCTTCGGCCCGGATGATGTGTCACTGCCTTTGAGCGTGATCGCCGCCGGCCGTGCGGGCAGGGCGCCGAAGGTCTCAAGGATCATCGGCTTCACAGCATCAGGATCAAAATCCCCAAAGATGGAGAGTTCGATGGGCCCTGTCGCAAGCACGGGCTCCCAAAAGGCGCGGAAGGCTTCAGGCGTCAGGGCTTCAGCGTCCGCTTTTCCGGGCGAGGCCCAGCGCTTGTCGCCACCGCGCAGATATTGGCCAAGTTCGCGGCCAACCACATCACGCGGCGAGGAATCGGCGGTGCGCAGGCCAAGGATCGCGGCGGCCTTTGTTCTGAGAACAGGGGCCGGGTCCCAGCCGGGGGCTGCGAATTTGGCGACCATCAGCTTGAGTTGATCTGCAAGGTCTGCCGGGCGGGTCAGCGCGCGCATTGTAAAGGCGCTTTCGCCCGTTTCGATCGACATGTTGATCTGGCGGCCGCTGGTCATGCGTTCCAACTGATCCTGCTTCAGCGCACCGATGCCGCTTTGGACGAGTGTGCCGGGACCAGCCCAAGCCGCCGTCATCCGATCCCGCGGCAAGGATTTCATGCCATTGCCAAAGCGCGCAGAGACGTAAACGCGGCCAGTCTCTGACGACGTCGGGCTGAGCATAACCCTGGTCCCGTTGGACAGCGTCAGGACGTCAACGTCGACACCCTTGAAGCGCTGCGTTCCGGTGATGGTGCCCGCCGGCCCCGCCTTTGGCAGTTGATCGAACGTGATCTGCGCCTGATCGCGGTCTGTTGCGATCGCCATGACAGGCGCGGCGATGGCCGCTGAGAGCTGTTCTGCGCCATCTGCCTGTTCGGTCTGGCTGGAGACAAAGGCGCGTGGGCCGATGCCGGAAAACAGGCGCTGT
>JBBATT010000489.1:0-1592 GCA_040398605.1 Chakrabartia sp. | reverse complement strand
CCTTTGCAGCAGAAAACGGAAAACTGCGGCTGGTGGGACAGACCGACACCCGCAGCGAAAAGGCGCTCGAAAAGTTCGATAAGATCCTTGAACAGGTAGAGCGGGCACGCGACATCACAGCCAAGATGCTGGCCCATGCCAAGGCAGAGGTAGACGCCAATGCGGAGTTCGACTTGGAAGCCGCACTGCGCGCGGCCCAGTCGCAGGCAGCTGGCATAATGGGGAGCGCCAACGTCCAATTTGGGGAATTGTCCATCCCGGAGCACGCAACGATCCTTGGCCTTTCCCGCCTGTCTTTTGAACTCATTTTGCTCAACGGCATCCGCAATGCGGTTCAGGCCGTTGCCGAAGCACGCGCCAAGCATCTGGTCACACGCGGGCGCGTCGACATTGTCGTCAAACGGATCGGCGCCGGTGGCCTTGCCCTCTCCATCATCGATGACGGGGCCGGCATCTCGCCTGATATTGCCGACAAACTGTTCAGCCCCTTTGCGACCTCCAAGCAGGGCGAAGATGGCAATGGCATTGGCCTGCATATGTGCCGACAGCTTATCGAGAAAGTCGGCGGCACGCTTGACCTAGCGCCCAACCCCGATGCGCGGGGCGCGCGGCTGGTGATGACCTTTCCGGAAAGCGCTGTGCGCTTTACATCTCTCGGAAGCTGGCAGCAGGGCTAATGCCCTTAAGAAACGAAACGCGCTGCCAATCCCGGTAGAACTCTCCTTGTGTTAATGGCATAGCGGCAGCAACACGGCGCCAGCAAAATGCCGATCATAGACCAAAGGAGACCCTAAATGGCCGACCAACCCGATGCCGCGAACAACCAGCCGCCGGGCTATGTGCCGCCCAAAGTCTGGGTCTGGGATACGGCCAATGGAGGCGCGTTTGCCAGCATCAACCGCCCGGTGTCTGGCGCGACGCACGACAAGGAACTGCCGGTCGGCAAGCATCCCTTGCAACTCTATTCAATGGGCACGCCCAATGGCGTCAAGGTCACCATCATGCTTGAAGAGCTGCTCGCCCTTGGCGTCAGCGCCGCAGAATATGACGCTTGGCTCATTTCCATCGGGACCGGCGACCAATTCGGTAGCGACTTTGTGGCCATCAACCCGAACTCAAAGATCCCGGCGATGATGGACCATTCGGTCAGCCCGCCAGTCCGCCTGTTCGAAAGCGCCTCAATGCTCTTTTATCTCGCGGAAAAGTTCGGCCACTTTCTGCCGACTGACACGCACAAGCGCGCAGAGACGATGAACTGGGTCATGTGGCAAATGGGCAGCGCGCCCTATGTCGGCGGCGGCCTTGGCCATTTTTACGCCTATGCGCCGTTCAAGATGCAGTACCCGATTGATCGGTTTGCGATGGAAACCAAGCGCCAGCTCCACGTGCTCGACACGCATCTTGCGACCAACAAATACATGGTCGGGGATGACTATACGATCGCCGATATGGCGATATGGCCCTGGTATGGCTCGATCATGCGCGAAGCCTATAACTGTCAGGAATTCCTGTCGGTGAAGGAATATACGCATCTCGACCGTTGGGTGACTGAGGTTGGGAAACGCCCTGCCGTCATCCGTGGCCGCATGGTC
>JBBATT010000488.1:0-1595 GCA_040398605.1 Chakrabartia sp. | reverse complement strand
CTGACGCAGGGCATCATAGACGGTGTCGGTGAACAGTTGGAGCGTGTAATCCAGACCTTCCGGCTTGGACGACGCGCCATATCCAATCAGATCCGGCAGGATGACCCGGAAACCAGCCTCAACGAAAGCATCGATATTCTGCCGGAAATTGGAGGCGCCGGACGCCCCCGGTCCGCTGCCGTGCAGGAAAACCACCGCAGGGCCGCTGCCGGCTTCAGCGATATGGATATCGTATCCGCCGGTAACGGAATAGGTTGCCGTCCTAAGGTCTGCCATTTTCTGCCCGCCTTAGAGGAACATGAAGCTGGGCGGCTGGCCCTGCATCGTGCCAATAACGTCGGACGTCCGGTTGCCGGGATCATTGGCAACGTGCGCACGTCCTGCGTGGATGTCCAACCAGGGCTGGAGAATCTCACTCGACATGTAGATCGCGCGGCCACCGAGCATCTGGACGATTTCATCGACCAGATCCGCAATGCGGCGCACCACGGTCGACGAGTTGTAGGTGAACAACGCGCGCTTTTCCATCGGGATGGGTTCACCGCGACCGGCGAGTTCCATCAACTCTTCAAAGGTGAGCCGCAGCGTCAGTTCCATTTCCAGAACCTGCGCATGCGCCTTTGCGATCGCAGCGTGCAGGATTGGGTCTGCTTTGGACGCTTTGCCGGTGTTCGTGGACACGCGATCATTCATGATGTTGATCGCTGCGTTGATGGCAGCGCGCGCTCCACCAAATGCCGCTGTGGAAACGGAGCGCGTGAAGACCTGCGCCCAAGGCAGATTGTACAACGGGCCGTCATTCACTTCCTGCCCTGGATTCTGGCAAAGGAAGCCGTCAATGGAACGGTGCGTCCGATAATCCGGAACGAAGGCGCGGTCTACAACGACGTCAAAGCTCCCTGTGCCCTGTAGGCCAAAGGTGTCCCAAGTGCCTTCGATGATTTCATAATCACTGCGCGGCAGCAGGAAGGTCCGCATATCCGGCGCGCCGCCTTCTTCAGCCGGCGGGATCATTGCGCCGAGCAGGACCCAGCCGCAGTGCGTTGAGCCTGTCGAAAATCCCCAACGACCGGACAGGTAAAAGCCACCTTCGGTATGCTCGACCTTGCCAACCGGCTGATAGGTTGACGCGACGAGCATCGAACTGTCGTCACCCCAAACTTCGCGCTGCGCCTGATCATGGAAGAGGGCGAGCTCATAAGGGTGGCATCCAACAACGCCATACATCCAGCCTGTCGACATGCAGCCTTCGGCGAGAAGCTTCTGGACGTCGAAGAAAACATTCGGGTGCATTTCGTAGCCGCCCCAGCGCTTTGGCTGGAGAATACGGAAGAAGCCTGCTTCCTTCATCTCGGCGATTGTTTCCACCGAAACATTGAAGTTTTTGACGCATTGACGTGCGCGCGATTTAAGTGTCGGGATCATCGCACGGGCGCGATCGACCAACTCTTCTGGCGACGGGACAGGTCCTGCTTGGGTCTTTAGTGAAACGACGCTGGCCACGGCGAGCCTCCTCTTCCTGATATAGTCCCGACTCGCATCATGAGCGATAAGGGCATTCGTAATTTTTTTTGTCATTGAATACGCAAATCGTC
>JBBATT010000487.1:0-1596 GCA_040398605.1 Chakrabartia sp. | reverse complement strand
ACCAAACTCAAGCGACGAAGATGCGTTGAACGCGCGAGGACAGCGCTCGACTAACCGGTCCAGCTTGTTTTTGCTCGGAAAAATGGGCGTTGATGGGGGCGTTGCCAGCGAAGCCATCCGCATTCGCAACCTCTCTCCAACTGGTTTGATGGCTGAAGCTCCCACGATACTTGCCGTAGGAACTGCGGTTGTCGTTGAAATGAAGAACCTGCCAGCGACCAAAGGTAAGGTGGTTTGGGCAACGGATGGCCGGATGGGCATTGCCTTCAATGCAGAAATTGATCCCGCCAAGGTGCGCCAGCCCGTTGGCAAAGGCGAAGATCCCACTCCAGATTTTCTAAAGGTTGTGCCGGCGCGGCGTCCCGGCCTGAAAATGTCCTAAACTCGGATGCCGGCCTGAGGCAGGACGCCCCAGGGCAGCACTCCGACCGCAACCTCTAACTGGTTGCTAGAACTTCCTTAATTCTCAACTTTTCTTTTTTGAGACGGCTCAGTGTGAGCTGATCAGGATAGGGCCGTTGCGCTTCCTGATGGATCTTCTGGTCAAGCAAGGCGTGCTTGGCTTCGAGTGCGAAAACATGATTATGTTCCAAGTGCGACTCTCCAGTAGTTTCTGAGGGGCCGAGTAAAACATCATCTGCCTGTCATGTCGCGGGCATATTGCAGTTACCTCGACAATGGAGCATTTTTCCGCGACGGATGGAATGCCGATAAAAGAAAGTTTCGTGACAGTTTGCAGACATGTCTGACGACTGCGCATAAATGTTGTTGAGGGATGAAATGGAACAGCAGTTTATGCTGGCACGGCTCGAATCGCTTCGTGAAGAGCACCGGGATTTGGATGCGGCCATCGAAGCGTTGCGTGATGCTGTGCTCCATGATCAGGTGCGGTTGGCACGGCTGAAAAAGCGTAAGCTGGCGCTGCGTGATGAAATCGCTGTTCTCGAATCTCATCTCATTCCAGATATCATCGCCTGACAGCGCGTTAACGCCGTTTCCATCTGGTCGACCAGAACCCAGCTTGCCATAGCCGCCCGATGGAAGCGGTCGCAGCAGCCCAATCAAAGATGACGCCAAAGGTCATTGATGCTCTCTATGTTGAGGCAATGGTCTTGGCCGACGATGCGCGCGCCTATTTCGACACATTTAGCCGGGAAGACCGGGACGCGCTGGGCCCCGTGCTAAGGGTTGCCTTTTCCTGCGAGTCGCTGAAAGTGACAACGCGGCTGATGCACGTCATCGCATGGCTAATCGGGCAGCGGTCTCAGTTTGCGCAAGCATCCGGGCTGAACACGCCTCGTCCCGGAAAACTGGGTGATCCGACGGAAACAGACACTGTCTTGCTCGCCAATTTGCCTGAGGGGGCCCGCACGCGCATTGAAGCGAGCCTCGATCTTTATGCCCGCGTTGCCCGGTTAGATGCTGAATTGGGGAGCGGTAGCCAACCTGAAAGTCCAGCCCGCGTGCTGATGGATCAACTGGCGCGCGCCTTTTAGCCGTTTTGCCCGATAAGGGTTCTGGCACGTCGGATCGCCCGATAGGCAACTGACTTTGCATAGTTCTGACTTGGGAACCGTCCTGGCGCGCGGGGGGTGA
>JBBATT010000486.1:0-1602 GCA_040398605.1 Chakrabartia sp. | reverse complement strand
CTTATGACCTGACGGCGCTGTGTGATCTCCCCGCTTTCCGCGCGGCGATCATGGCCGCAGTTGACAGGGTGAACACGCAGGTGGCGACCACCGAGAAGGTCCGCAAAATCACGCTGACACCTGACGCGTTTACGACCGATAATGAAATGCTGACGCCCAGTTTGAAGATCCGCCGTCACGTCATCCGGCAGGTTTACGGCGAGCGGATTGACGGGTTGTATAAGGGGTAGGGGCGAGGCTTTCGCCCCGAATTGGTAAGGCCCCTCCGTCATCGCTTTGCGATGCCACCTCCCCAATGCAAGTCATTGGGGAGATAAAACTCTCCGCCTGTTCTCCCCATCGACTTGCGATGGGGAGGTGGCAGGCTGCGCAGCAGACTGACGGGGGGCCCCCACCCCCAGACCCGTAGGACAATCCCGCTCCACCCCGACTCTGCGCACACCCGTCGCCCCGTGCTTGACACGGGGCTTGGCTAACCTCCGTCTGTTTCCGCCCCTGGATTGCCAGTTACGACTGCTCCCGAAGGTCCAGAAATTCGGGTGTCTCGCCAAATCGCAAAGAAAGCCAAGCCCCGTGTCAAGCACGAGGCGACGGAGAGGCTTTCGGGTTGCGTTGCCCCACCCTCACTTACGATACGGCACAAATTCCCCAATCGCGCAGGAGCCGGACTCGAAGCCCACCTGCAAATTGGCCGTGCGGGCGATGTCGCCTTGGCATAGGCGGCTGGAGAATTGGTTGGTGATGAGGGCGTCGCCATGCGCGACGGCGTCGCAGGAACCGCTGGTTTCTGTCCGCCAGATGAGCTTGCGGCTGGTGCGGAAGAGGAGGGTGGTCTCGCCATAAGCTTCCGGCCCGCGCAGATCGCGGTTTTCGACGCAGTTGACGGGCTTGCCGGGGGTATAGCCCGCGAGCGTCTCTTCCAGCTTTGCCGCGTCGCGCGCTTGGGCGCGGAGTTGGGATTGGCTTGGCGGCGTGGTCGCGCATCCAGCAACGAATGCAAGAAGCGGGAGCGCAATCAGCATCTTCGACATGGAACTTCTCCTGATGGCAATATGGAGGTGAAACTGCCCCCGTCTACCTGAACGCATCCTTAGCTGCGCGGCGTTCGGCGAGTTCGGCGGCGTCCTTGGCGCGCATGAACGGGTTGGTTGCGCGTTCAAGGGCAATCGTTGTCGGCACCGTTGGTTCCCCTTTGATGCGCGCCGCATCCACCTGCGCCATGCGCGCGGCGATGTCGGCATTGGCGGGTTCAGCGACGAGCGCATAGCGCCCGTTCGACTGGGTATATTCATGCGCGCAGTACACGACCGTCTCGGGCGGGAGCGCGCCGAGCGTCTGCATGTTGGTGAACATCTGTTCCGCCGTGCCTTCAAACAGGCGGCCACAGCCCATGGCGAACAAGGTGTCACCGACGAAGACGACCTGCTCTGTGGGCAAATGCAGCGCGATATGGCCAGCGGTGTGCGCGGGCACGTCGATCACTTGCGCCGTGATGGCCCCAAGCGTCACGACATCGCCGCCGGTCACCTGCACGTCGAGCGTCGGGATGCGTTCGGCCTCCGCCGCAGGGCCGGTGATGGTGCAGCCGGTCGCGGCCTTAAT
>JBBATT010000485.1:0-1614 GCA_040398605.1 Chakrabartia sp. | reverse complement strand
TCATCATGGTGGTCATTGGCGGCATCACGCGCCTGACCGAATCGGGCCTGTCGATTACAGAGTGGAAACCCGTCACAGGGGCGATCCCCCCGCTCACCGACGCGGACTGGCAGGCGGAGTTCGCCAAATATAAGAACAGCTCCCAATATGTGCTGATGAACGCGGGGATGGACCTTGCTGCGTTCAAGCACATCTATTTCTGGGAATTTTTCCATCGCCTGTTCGGCCGCGTGATCGGCCTCGCTTTCGTGGCGCCGCTCATCTGGTTCGGTCTAAAGCGGGCGATCCCCGCTCGCCTGACCAGCCGCCTAATCATCCTGCTCATCCTCGGCGCGATGCAAGGGCTAATCGGCTGGCTGATGGTGAAAAGCGGCCTTGTTGACCGGGTCAATGTCCAGCCGGTGATGCTCGCCGCACATCTGACAATGGCGCTGCTGCTGCTGTCGGCGCTCATCTGGACCGCATTTGACTGTCTTGAGATTAATCGCGTTGCCACCGCCCCGCTTTCCCGTCTGACCCCCTTTGCCGGGCTGACCATTAGCGTGCTCTTCTTCCAGATCATCTGGGGCGCGCTGACAGCGGGCATGCGTGCCGGCCAAGTGGCGAACACCTGGCCCTTGATGAACGACCATGTCGTGCCGGAAGGTATCGACTGGGCCAATGGCGCGCTTTATGCCGCAACGCATGATCCCTTCCTTGTCCACTTCATCCATCGCTGGTGGGCGTGGGTTGTGGTTGGCGTGCTCATCGTCCTTGCCCGCAAGCTGAAAGCACAAGGCGCGCGTCGCGTCTCGATTGCCCTTCACAGCAGCTTTGGCACGCAGATCCTGCTTGGCATTGCGACCGTGATGACGGGCGTGAACATCGTCTTTGCCGTGCTCCACCAGGCCGTCGGCGCGCTGGTTGTGATTTCCACAATCTGGGGCTTGCACGTCCTTGGCCGGGCCAAGAACACGCCCTCGCAAAGCTAACGGTATTATTTTACCCGTTTGGAAAAGCCTGCAAAAGCTTGACTCAGCAGGCATGTGCTGCAAAAGGTGCCACATCGTCGCTGCCTTTCGGGGCGGCGCGTTTTCGTTTTACCGTCAAGAGGACGCATCCTTATGAAGGCGCTCACCCGCGTGACCAAACCGGCAAAGCCGGCAGAAGTCGAAAAGCAGTGGCACATCATCGACGCCGAAGGGCTCGTTGTTGGCCGTCTCGCAAGCATCATTGCCAACGTTCTGCGTGGCAAGACCAAGCCAAGCTACACCCCGCACGTCGATTGCGGTGACAATGTCATCGTCATCAACGCAGACAAGGTGCGCTTCACCGGCCGCAAGCTGGCGCAGAAGACCTATTACAAGCACACCGGTTATGCCGGCGGCATCAAGGCGATCACCGCCGGTAAGGTTCTTGAAGGCCGCTTCCCGGAGCGCGTCCTTGAAAAGGCCGTAGAACGCATGATCCCGCGTGGCCCACTGGGTCGTCAGCAGATGCGCAACCTGCGTCTCTATGCCGGCACGGAACATCCGCACGCCGCACAGAACCCCAACGTCCTCGACGTCGCGTCGATGAACCGCAAGAACAAGGTGGGTGCATAATGTCCGACACCGATACCCGTCAGTCGCTCGC
>JBBATT010000484.1:0-1630 GCA_040398605.1 Chakrabartia sp. | reverse complement strand
CGACAACATCGGTAAAGTCATAGGTGAGGATCGGCATGTCGAGATTGACGACCGCAACCACGCGGCCCCCTTCCGGCACGACGGGGAAGCGGGAGAGATAGTCTGCGCCGAGCAGGCCTTTCTCTTCGCCTGTCACAGCAGCGAACAACACCGGGCGCTTGGGCCGATTGGGGTTGGCGGCCATGGCGCGGGCAGCCTCCAGCATCGTCGCAATGCCTGTTGCATTGTCCATCGCGCCATTGTTGATGGCGTCGCCGGAGGTCACGCCGGGCTTGATGCCGATGTGATCAAGATGGCCCATGACGACGACATATTCATTGGCGAATGTGGGGTCAGAGCCCGGTAGCATCCCAATGACATTGGGGCTGGAGAAGGGGCTGAGCGCTGTCGTGCGGCCGATGATGGCAGTCTTGCCGGTGTCGAACGCCTTGGGCTTGCCGCCCTTGGTGTCGGCTAAGGCAAGGATGTTGGCAAAGCTGTATTTCGTGCCCGCAAACAGGGCATCGGCGGCAGGCCGGTCCAGCGTGGCGGACGCGCGCAGATTGGGGGAGGTGTCAAACGGGCTGCCATCCGCATTGGTCCAGCGGACCGAACGGTTGTCGGCATATTCAAGGACGCGTGACCAAGGCGTTTGCTTTTCCCGTTCCAACGACCGCAGCGAGATGAGACCGATGGCCCCGCGTTGCGACAAGATTTTTGCCTTTTCGGCATTGAGATGCGCGCCGATATCGCTGGGCAGCCCCTTGGGGAAGCCTGACAGGCAAGCGACGATTTTGCCCTTCACGTTGAGCTTCTTGAGATCGTTGACGCCATATTCCGGGCGATCAATGCAGAAGCCACCAAAGACCACGCGGCCCTCAACGCGTTCCCCGCTTTTGCCAGCGCTCCCTGAGACCACGACTTGCTTCAGATGTTCAAAGGCGGTCCCGTTGACGCTGAACTGCGCATCGGCATTGGGCTTGATTTCAACCATCGGCACGCGCTGGTACCAGTCGCCCTTATTGGCAGGCGTCAGGCCCATCCCGGCAAATTGCGTGGCGACATAGCGAGCGGCGACCTCATGGCCCTTGGCGCCGGTGTCGCGGCCTTCCAGCAGATCATCGGCAAGGAAGGTGACATGCGCCTTCACGGCGTCCGGCGTGATGGTTGATGGGGCAGGCTGCGCAAACACGGCCGCAGGTGACAGGGCAATGAGGGACGCAAGAACAGCAGGTCGCATGGAAATCTCCGAATAATCTAGCTGCTGCCTTGCCCATTGGCGCAGGCGCGTCAATATCGCGCACAAAGCCTAGGGGTCAAAACAACACGGGCCGGAAGAGCTTAGGGGGAGACACAATGAAGACTTGGGCCAAATGGGTCATGGGGACGGCTGCCAGCTTGGCGATCGCTTCTGCCGTATGGGAACCGCTGACCGCACATGAGGAAGCGCCGCCGCCGCAGCGTAGTTACGACGTGGAGATTGTCCGTGATGAATTCGGCGTCCCGCACATCAATGGGAAAACCGATGCGGACGCGGCCTATGGCCTTGCCTATGCGCACTCTGAGGACGACTTCGGGACCATCCAAGAAGTGATTGCCATGACGCGTGGCCGGGATGGCGCGTTGACCGGTTCGGACGGCGCACAGATCG
>JBBATT010000483.1:0-1635 GCA_040398605.1 Chakrabartia sp. | reverse complement strand
CGACGCCATGATGCAGCATCGCAAGTGCAGCGGCGGGCTTTACTGTCGACCCCGGCGGATACAGCCCCTGCAATGCTTTGTTGAGCATCGGGATATGGTCATCCGAATTCAGCATTTTCCATTCGACGCGGCCAATGCCATCGGAAAAGCTATTGGGATCATAACATGGCATCGACGCCATCGTCAGTATGTCGCCCGTCAGGCAATCGAATATCACCACGGAACCGGATTCAAGCCCAAGCCGGCGTGCGGCATAATTGTGCAGGTCGATATCAATGGTCAGTTGAACGGGTTTCCCGGGTATGTCTGGCCGGGTGGCCAAGTCGCGGACGATCTTGCCGCGTGCGGTGACTTCGGTGCGCTTTGCGCCGGGTTCGCCCTGCAAGCGGTCTTCAAGCGTCTTTTCGAGGCCGTCCTTGCCGACCTTGAACCCGGGGGTGATGAGCAAGGGTTTTTTGTTCTTCTGATATTCTTCAGCCGATACCGTGCCCACATAACCGATAAGATGGCCGACAGCCGCACCGCTTGGGTAAAAGCGCGAATAACCCTGCCGTGGGCTGACCCCGGGAAGGTCAGGCAGACGGACGCTGACGGCGGCGAAGCGTTCATAATCCAGCCCGTCGGCAACCTGAACAGGCTGAAAGCCTTGGGCCAGTTTCAACTCGCGATGAATGCGGTCAACATCGTCGCTCGACAAGGCCAGCAGCTCCGCAAGCGTCTTGACGGTCTGCTCTTTATTGACGAGCCGGTCGGGGATGATGTCGACGCGAAAATCCGCGCGATTGGTTGCGATGGGTTTGCCATAGCGGTCAACGAACCAACCGCGACGTGGCGGGATGATGGTAAGGTTGACGCGATTGCTTTCGGCCAACAGCTTATATTTCTCATTATCGGCCACGGCGATATAGGTCATACGCGCGGCCACGGTCAGGCCGACCGCCGCCTGCACGCCCCCTACAAAAGCGGCACGGCGGGTGAAGGTGAAGTCAAGCTGTCCTGATGTGACCTGTTTTTCGATCTTCATGTTGCCAATCGCCAGCTGTCGAGACGCGCGCATATTCGCACGGCCAGCGGATATAACAATATGGACAATATGATCTGCGGAATCAGGATTCCGGGTTCAGGGGCAGCATGCGCCATGCCGGCAATCCACAATCCACCCAACAGCACAGCCGTGATAAGAATAGCCGCAATAAGCCAGTCCTGCAGATGATCGCGCCAGATCGCCCGCGAGTCTATGATCTCGATGAAAAGCATAGCGAGCGACCATAGCAATCCCGCGCTGCCAAAGGGCTGACCACTGAACAAATCATCCATCAAACCAAATGGAACGCCTGACCAAACGGGCAGAAGCCCGGGGCGCATCAGACGCCAGCTTAAGAACATCAACAGTCCGAGTGGTGGCAGCAGCGGTTCTGCGGTGAATATCGGCAACGCCGTAATCATCGATGCGATAGCGACAGACGCAATCGGAATGGCGAGCATCTTGAGCAGCGATTGTTCGCGGTCAAAGCGGGATTGATATTCCCGTACCGGACGGGTTGGCAGGCGAATGGTTGTCACCGGAATTTTCATTCCGCAACTTCCTTGGTTTCACCGTCAGGTGCTGCGGCCTGCTGGGCCGCGCGTGCTTCG
>JBBATT010000482.1:0-1639 GCA_040398605.1 Chakrabartia sp. | reverse complement strand
CGCGCTGGGGGGGCCTTTAGCGTCAGGTCGGCCTGACGTGCAAGAGGCACGACGGGGCGGGTTGGCAGGAGCGTTCAATTCTGCCAATTTGAAGCGATGTGGGGTGTGACTTCTCGAGTGTTTGGATTTGCCGCAGTGCTCGCGGTAACGGCCTCAGTGCCGGATACAGGCGCGGACAGCCTCTCTTTCGCCCAGATGCCGTCATCAGCCACGGCAACGCCACAATCAGGCTTTGCCGCTTTTACCCAGCAATTGCGCACGCGTGCGGCAGGTGAGGGGGTTTCTGCCCGGACGCTCGATCAGGTCATTCCCGATTTGACGTTCCTGCCACGTGTGGTGGAATTGGACCGCGCCCAACCCGGAGGCGCGCCGGGAACAGCAATTCCAAGATTTGCGCCCTACCGTGCGCGGCACGTTGATGCCTCCCGAATTCAGCGGGGCCGCACCCGCTATCTGGCGCTGCGGCCACTCCTCTCTCGGGTGGAGGCGGAAACTGGCGTGCCTGAAGAGATCATGATGGCCATTTATGGGCATGAGACCAACTATGGCTCCTTCACCGGCAATTTTGATCTGCTCAATTCGCTCGCGACACTCGCTTATGAAGGGCGGCGGCGGGAGCTCTTTTCCGCAGAGTTTATTGCGACTCTCAAGATGATGGACAGGGGATATCCGCGATCCAAGTTGAAGGGCAGCTGGGCTGGCGCCAATGGCTATCCGCAGTTTCTACCCTCTATGTATCTGCGCGTTGCCCGGGACGGGGATGGGGATGGACGCGCCGACATCTGGTCGAGTGAGCCGGATGCGCTCGCCTCCATTGCCAATTACTTCGTCAATGCGGGATGGCGGCCAGGCGTGCCATGGGGTGTTCCGGCGTCGATCACGGATAGGGTCGACACATCGCGTTTTGCAGCGCGCACCGTTTCTCCCCGATGTGAGCGCGTGTTTGCGCGCCATAGCCAGTGGCGGACCGTGGCGGAATGGCGTGCACTTGGCGTGCAGCCGCAACGTGCGTCTTTGCGTGGAACAGAATTCGTGACCTTGTTCCAACCGGACGGGCCAAACACACCTGCTTGGCTGTTAACCGGAAATTACAGGGTCATCCTCGATTATAACTGCTCAAATTTTTACGCTCTTTCTGTGGGGTTGTTAGCCGATGCAGTTGCAACTGGGGTTCCGGACTAGAACATTTAAGGCAGCGGCATCGCTTCTGGCGGGCTGTGCCCTCTGGGGTGTCGCGCAAGCTCGGCCAAATGTGCCGGATGTTGGCGTTGATGACGCGATGTCTCAACTGCCCATCGCGCAAGACCCTGAAGTCCTCTCGCAAGAAGCCAAAATGTATGATGATGTCGGGCAGGTCGTCTGGCCGGGCGCCGATAGCGCTGCCGGGGAAGGGGCAACGCTTGGCCCATCTGGCATCTGGATCGCCCATCCTTCACTGCCGGTGCCCAGCTATGTCGAGATAACCCGGCTGGATAACGGTCGCACGATCGTTGCACGCGTCTCTGCAAGACCCGCGCTTGGCCGGTCGGGTGCGCTGGCCGAACTGTCTTCGGGCGCTGCACGCCAGTTGTTGTTCGACCCCGTCGGGCAGGCGCCGCTGCGAATTCGTGCAGCCAACCCAACGGATCAGGAAAAGGCG
>JBBATT010000481.1:0-1639 GCA_040398605.1 Chakrabartia sp. | reverse complement strand
CGGCTGGCCTGATGTCGGCGCGCGGTGCAGGCGATTTCCTGACGCGGGCAACGACGATTTTGGCGACATTGTTCATTCTGCTCTCGATTGCGCTGGCCGCCGTTGCGACCATCAACCGCAAGCCCGAAACCATTGATACAACGCTTGCCCGTCCCGAAGCTGCAGCCCCGGCGGATGCCAATTCTGTGGCGCCTGCTGTGCCCGCGGATAACTCCCCAGTTCCGCTGGCCGTTCCTGCTGCCGGACAGTCCGCTCCAGCCAAAAGCAACTAATCCCCAAATTATTTCCGGGGCAGGGGGTTTGGCGGCTTGCCGAATCCCCTCCACCCGGCTTACGGCTCTTCTCCCATGGCGCGGTTCATTTTCATCACCGGCGGCGTGGTCTCCTCGCTTGGCAAAGGCTTGATGGCAGCTTCTCTTGCTGCTCTCCTCCAAGCGCGTGGCTACAAGGTTCGCATTCGTAAGTTCGACCCGTATCTCAACGTAGATCCGGGCACGATGTCCCCCTATCAGCATGGCGAAGTCTATGTGACCGACGACGGGGCGGAAACCGACCTCGACTTGGGGCATTATGAGCGCTTTACCGGCGTTTCTGCGCGCCAGTCAGACAATGTGACCTCGGGCCGAATCTATCAGCAGATCATCCAGAAGGAACGCCGCGGAGACTATCTCGGCGCGACCGTGCAGGTCATCCCGCACGTCACCGATGCCATCAAAGCCTTCGCCAAGGCCGACACCGATGGCCTTGATTTCGTCTTATGCGAAATCGGCGGGACAGTCGGCGATATCGAATCGCTGCCGTTCATCGAAGCCATCCGCCAGATGCGCAATGAACTGGGCCGCGACCAGACCGTCTTCACGCACGTCACGCTGGTTCCTTATGTCGCCGCTGCCGGTGAGTTGAAGACCAAGCCGACGCAGCATTCGGTCCGCGAGCTGACGAGCTACGGCATCCAGCCTGATGTTCTCATCTGCCGCTGCGAACATCCTCTGCCCGAAACAGAACGTGCCAAGATCGCGTTGTTCTGCAACGTCCGCAAGGAAGCGGTGATCCCCGCGCTTGATGCCAAGTCGATCTATGGTGTGCCGCTGCAATATCATGCCGAAGGGCTTGATTCAGAAGTGCTCCGCGCGTTCGGGATTGAGCCGGGGCCAAACCCTGATCTCAGCCGTTGGGATGATATCATGGACCGGCTGACCAATCCGGAAGGTGAGGTCAATATTGGTGTCGTCGGCAAATATGTTGGCTTGCAGGATGCCTATAAGTCGCTGAACGAAGCGCTTGTGCATGGCGGGATCGCCAACCGTGTGAAGGTCAACATCCAGTGGATCGACGCGGAATTGTTTGAGGCGGAAGACAGTGATGTCGCCGCCCGACTGGAGCCGCTGCACGCCATTCTCGTCCCCGGCGCCTTTGGTGAACGTGGTGCCGAGGGCAAAATCGCCAGCATCCGCTTCGCCCGTGAACGGCAGGTGCCCTATCTCGGCATTTGCTTCGGGATGCAGATGGCTTGCGTTGAAGCGGCGCGAAACCTTGCGGGCATCCCCAAGGCGTCCTCCACCGAATTCGGCCCGACCGATGAACCAGTGGTTGGCATCATCTCTGAATGGATGAGCGAAGAGGGCATTCAGAAGCGCGA
>JBBATT010000480.1:0-1642 GCA_040398605.1 Chakrabartia sp. | reverse complement strand
CCATCGACGCCGCCAAAGTCATGATGCGTGACAAGGATGTGGGCAGCATCACCGTCGGCAAATATGGCGATATGATTGCCGTTGCGGGCGACCCACTGACGAATGTCCGCGCGCTGGAGACGATGGCGGGCGTGATCAAGGGCGGAATGCGCGTCCGCTGACGCTCACCGCAGCAGAATGTAGATAGCGACCGCCACCACAAACACGGCAAAGCCGAGACGCGCCACCGCAATCCGCTGCGCCAACCAGCGCGAGACAGGCGCGCCGAGCAATGCACCACCCGCACCGCCAGCCACCAACGCTACGAACAGGCCCCAGTCGATCTGACCCGACAGCGCATAGGAAGCGCTGGTCGCGCCGCCGAACAAAGTTACAGAAACAAGCGAAGAGGCCGCAGCATTGGCCAATGTCATGCCCGTCGACGCCATCAACCCCGGCGCAATCAGGAAGCCGCCTCCAACCCCGAAAAATCCGGCGGCGAGGCCCGCAAGAAACCCAACCGGCGCAAGCTTCAACACCATAGCAGGCTGGAGATGGACGGACGGATCACCTTCTGACTTGCGGGGGATGACCATGGAGATGGCAATCGCGATCATCGCGACGGCAAACCATTTAACGAGGTGTGCGCCGTCCACTTGCTTGCCAAGGTGCGCGCCGATGAGAGACCCGGCGAGACCTGCCAGCGCAAAGACGGACGCACAGGGCCATTTGACCCGCCCTGCCCGCGCCTGCACTGCAAGGCCTGTCGCTGCATTGACGGCCACTGCTGCAGCTGATGTGCCGATAGCAATATGAACATCGGCGACCCCAACGGCATAAAGCAGCCATGGCGTCGCCAGCACAGACCCGCCGCCGCCAAACACCGTCAGCAAAAGGCCGACCAGCAGCCCGCCCACTGCGGCGATGAGGTGCGGGTCCAGCATCAGGCCTTGGCCGACCGGTGGTTCCACGGCGCCATCATCAACAGCCGTGCCATGCCGCAGAAACCTGTAGCGCCCGCAAAGGTCAGGCCCGCGCCAACAAAGGCGGATAGGCCGAAGAAGGCGGGTGCGATGGCAAAGCCCAACACAACACCGAGCAGCACGAGCGACCCGGCGGCAATCTGAACCTGACGCATAATCTCCAGCGGCGCTTTGGCGTCGGTTTCAACGGGAAGCCCGGCCTTCGTCCAGCCATCTAGCCCGCCAGACAGGACATAGGCATCGCCAGCAATGCGCGCGGCCAAGCGGTCGCACGCCCCGGCCGTGCGCATCCCGGACCGACAGGTGAAAACAACATCGGCGTCCGGATCAACCGTCAAATGCGCCGCTTCCCAGCCCGAAAGGGGATGGGACCGGGCACCGGGCACATGGGTGCGAAGGAATTCATCGGGCTCGCGAATGTCGATGAGAACCGCACGTCCGGCGTCAAGGCGCGCCTTGACCTCTTTTGGGGAGAGCGGCGTCAGGGTGGCTGTCATATCAATCGGTCCTCATATCAGGGGGGCAGAACAATTCGGCCAATGTCTGGAGAACGCGCAACGCGGCCGGATCGGCAACGCGGTAGAAAATAGATTGCCCCTCACGCCGCGTGGCAACGATCCCCTCTTCGCGCAGCAAGGCGAGATGCTGCGACAAAGCGGACTGTGAAAGGCCGACGCGGG
>JBBATT010000479.1:0-1642 GCA_040398605.1 Chakrabartia sp. | reverse complement strand
TGGCTTGCGCCTTTTCAAGTTCGGCCTGAACGTTCTGGGCCATTTTCAGGATGTCGTCGATCGAGTTCATTGCGCGATGCTCCGTTGTTCTGTCCGCGGCTCTGTAATGTCCACATAGTCGATCAGTTCGGCCTCGGGAAAGGCCTCAAGCGCGGCTTTGACGATAGGTGTGGCGAGAATGCGGGCCTTGGCCTCGGCCTCGCGCGCCTGTTCCTGCTGAAGGAGCGAGGGCTGGGCCGCAGCATCGCTGATGCGCACGTCCCAAGCCATGTCGGTCAGCGCTTTGAGCGCGGCGGCCAGATCCCGCGTGAACTCACCCGGCAGAGGCTTGACCGGCCGGATGGCGAGGTCTCCCGCAGCATAGCTCACCAGCCCTGCATAATCATGGAGCTGCTGGGCCATGTGCATTTTGCCGCCTGTGTTGAGCAGCTCAATGAGCGCTGCAAAATCAGACGGCGCGCGGGATGTTGGCTGGGCCGCAGGTGATGCGGGCAATGCCGTCGAGGGCGCGGCTGCCGTGCTGATGGCAAGCGGTGCGCCCGATTCCAATCGGCGCGCCAGCTCGCCCGGATCGGGCAACTGGCTGGCATGGATGACCCGCAAGACGGCCATGTCAGCGGCCTCATTGGGGTCGACAGCGCGGACGACTTCTTCATGGCCTTTGAGCAAGAGCTGCCAGATGCGGTGAAGCAACTGGAAAGACAGGCCGCCTGACCATGTTGCATAGTCGGCGCGCTCTTCAGCGGATTCGGACGGATCGGCAGGGGCACCAACCTTGGCCAAGGTGGTTCCGTGGCAGGTTTCAAGCAGTCCCTTAAAGATTGCCGCAGGCTCAACGCCAAGATCATGCTGGTCCCGCAATGCGGCCAGTGCGCCTTGGGCATTCCCGTCGAGCAGCAGCCCGAACAGGCGGCGCACTGCCCCCCGGTCTGACAGGCCCAGCATGTTGCGGACCTGATCCCCGGTGACGATCCCGGCGCCTTCCATATCGGCATGGGCAATGGCCTGATCAAGGATGGAGAGGCCATCGCGGACCGAGCCTTCTGCCGCTCGGGCGACCAGCGCCAGCGCCTCAGGCTCTGCCACAACTTCTTCCGCTTTGCAGACATTGCCGAAATGTTCGGCGAGGAGATCGGCTGGGATGCGGCGCAAATCGAAACGCTGGCAGCGCGACAGGACAGTGACGGGCACCTTCTGAATTTCGGTCGTCGCGAACAGGAATTTCACATGCGCCGGCGGTTCTTCCAGCGTCTTCAAAAGCGCGTTGAATGCGTTTTTGGACAGCATGTGGACTTCGTCGATGATGTAAATCTTGTAGCGCGCCGAAACCGCCGCATAGCGGACCGATTCAATAATTTCGCGGACATCGTCGACGCCGGTATTGGAGGCGGCATCCATTTCGATCACGTCGATATGGCGGCCTTCAGCAATGGCGCGGCACGGCTCACACACGCCGCATGGGTCGATCGTGGCCGCACCTTGCCCGTCTGGGCCGATGCAGTTGAGCGCTTTGGCGATGAGCCGCGCCGTCGACGTTTTGCCGACACCGCGCACGCCCGTCATCAGGAAGGCATGGGCAAGCCTGCCCCGCTTGATGGCATTGCCCAGCGTGGTGACCATTGCATCCTGGCCGATCAGCTCA
>JBBATT010000478.1:0-1658 GCA_040398605.1 Chakrabartia sp. | reverse complement strand
CGACAATAGCTCGCTTTACCGCATGGACCCGGACGTGCCGCTGATCGTGCCCGAAGTGAACCCTGATGCGATTGACGGCTATAAGAAGAAGAACATCATCGCCAACCCGAACTGCTCTACAGCGCAGCTCGTCGTCGCGCTGAAGCCGCTACATGATGTGGCGAAGATCACGCGTGTGGTCGTCGCGACCTATCAGTCCGTTTCGGGCGCGGGCAAGCAGGGCATGGACGAACTGTTTGAACAGTCGCGCAACATCTTTGTCGGCGATCCGGCAGAGCCTGTGAAGTTCACCAAGCAGATCGCCTTCAACGTCATCCCGCACATCGATTCTTTCCTCGACGATGGCTCCACCAAGGAAGAGTGGAAGATGGTCGTGGAAACCAAGAAGATCCTCGACCCGAAGATCAAGGTCATCGCCACCTGCGTGCGCGTGCCGGTGTTCGTTGGACATTCGGAAGCCGTGAACATCGAGTTTGAAAACGAAATCTCGGCCAAGCAGGCGCAGTCCATCCTGCGTGAGGCGCCGGGTGTCATGCTTATCGATAAGCGCGAAGATGGCGGCTACGTGACCCCAGTTGAATGCGTCGGTGATTACGCGACGTTCGTGTCGCGTGTGCGGGAAGACTCGACCGTCGACAATGGTTTGGCTTTGTGGTGCGTGTCCGACAATCTGCGTAAAGGGGCAGCTCTCAACGCCGTCCAGATCGCCGAACTGCTTGGCCGCCGGCATTTGAAGAAGGCGTAATCGCGCAGCGCTTGCAAGCCCCTCCCGCTTAAGTCACTGTTGTCAAGACAGGACATGAGGGAGGGGCTTTTCAGCCATGACATTAAGCGCAGACGTATTCTGGTCGTTCCGGTCGCCGTACAGCTATCTCGCCATTGGGCGGTATCGCAAGCTGGCCGAAGACTATGACCTGACCATCAACCTCCGGCCCGTCTATCCCCTCGCCATTCGGGAGCCGACATTCTTCGAACGCAACCACCCCAATTGGTTGCAATACACATTTCGCGACATGTTCCGTGTGGCGCAGTTCCACAACATCCCCTTTGGCCCGCCGCGTCCTGATCCGATTGTGCAGGATGTGATGACGCGCAAGATTGCCGACGAACAGCCCTATATCTTCCGCCTGACACGGCTGGGACAGGCAGCGGCACGGCGGGGCAAGAGCCTGCCCTTCTGCCATGAGGCCGCCATGCTCATCTGGGGCGGCGCTGAAAATTGGCATGAGGGAGATCACCTTAAAGGCGCGGCCGAACGGGCAGGCCTTGATCTGGCTGAACTCGATGCCGAAGCGCTGGCCGATGCTGACGCGCTGGATGCCGAGATCGCCGCCAACCAGCAGACGCTGGAAGCGGCGGGCCATTGGGGCGTGCCGACTTTGGTGTTTGAGGAGGAGCCGTTCTTCGGTCAGGATCGGATCGACATGGCGCTTTGGCGCATGGAGCAGAAGGGGCTGGCGAGACGGTAGAGCCCTCCGCTCGACCTGAGCTTGTCGAAGGGCTGCTTTTTGCTTCAAAGAGAAGAACGGCGCTTCGACAGGCTCAGCGCGAACGGAGATGACATGACACCGCAATTCTTCGTCGCCCCCGATGGCACCTCGCTCGCTTATTACGAACTGGGCGAAGGCCGTCCGCTGCTGCTGATCCATGGCTATATC
>JBBATT010000477.1:0-1663 GCA_040398605.1 Chakrabartia sp. | reverse complement strand
TCGTCAGGCACGAAGCAGTCTTCGAACACCAGTTCACAAGTGGGGGATCCGCGCAGGCCCATCTTGTCGATCTTCTGGCCGATTGAGAATCCCGGCATATCCTTCTCGATCAGGAAGGCCGTGATGCCCCGGCTGCCGCTGTCCGGATCAGATTTGGCATAAACGACGAGCGTATCGGCATAGGTGCCGTTGGTGATCCAGAATTTGGTGCCATTGAGGCGCCAGCCGCCGTCAACCTTGTCCGCCCGCAGCTTCATGGAGACGACGTCGGAGCCTGCCCCCGCTTCGGACATGGCCAGCGACCCGACATGTGCGCCCGAAATCAGCTTGCGCAGATATTTGGCCTTCTGGTCTGGATTGCCCCAGCGGCGGATCTGATTAACGCAGAGGTTGGAGTGCGCGCCATAGCTGAGGCCCACAGCGCCTGAGGCGCGGCTCACCTCTTCCACCGCGATTACATGGTCCAGATAGCCAAGGCCAAGGCCGCCCCATTCTTCCTCAACCGTGATACCGTGCAGGCCAAGCGCGCCCATCGGCTCCCACAGTTCGCGGGGAAAACGGTCATTGCGGTCAATTTCAGCAGCCAAGGGGAGGATCTGTTCATCGGCAAAGCGGCCCGCCGCCTCGCGGATCATTGTTGCGCTCTCAGTCAGTCCAAAATCAAAGTCGGGCGTTGAACGCATCATCCATCCTCTCGGCAAGCCAGCGGCCTTCGCTGTGCCTGTCTGTGACAGATAGAACAGCCAACGCCCACAAGCCAAGGCACCTTATAGGAAAATCCGCGACCACAAAGTTAAGCCGCCATAGTTCATGCAGGTCGCGGTCTAAGTCAGCGCGGCGCTTTCTGCAGGTGAGGATCGGCGGAAGTCACGCGTCGTCAGGCCGGACCGCGCCTTAAAGAAGCGCGCAAAATAGGCCGGATCAGCAAAACCGAGACGGTCCGAGATTTGTTTGGCCGATGCTGCGGTGTGCCGCAGATAGCGCATCGCCTCCAGCAGCAGCCGGTCCTGAATGATATCACCCGGGGACCGTCCAAGAACCGCACGGCAGGCCCGCGTCAGCGTGACCGGCGTGACCGAGAGCGCCTGCGCATAGTCCGCGACGCCAAGATGGTCCCGAAACCGCTGATCAATCATCGCCTCAAATCCCCGCACCAAAAGGACTTTCCGGTCCGCACCCGCCAACCCACGCGCCGATGTTTCAAGGCACCCCTCGGTCACACCAAGACAGGCGGCGAGCAGCGAAACGACAACATCGGGGATGGCCCCATGCTGGATGGCCATGCGTGCGGCGATATCACTCAACAGCCATTGCAGGCGCGCTGCATCCTCCGCCCGATCCCCAATCGGCACGACATAGCCCGTTGAGGCCGCATGAAAATGTCGCGCATCAAGGGAGGAGAGTCGTGGGTCTCGAAACATGTCGTTGGCAATCGAGACGACCCAGCCTTGCGTTCCCGGTCCAAAATTGAAGGCATGGACGCAACTGCTCGGCACGCAGACCAACGCCGGAGACGCCACATAGGCCTCAATACCGTCCAGCCGCACCTGCGCATGGCCATCGGTCATCATCAGGATCTGGAACAGGCCCTGATGCGTATGCGGGGCAATGACCCAATCATACAGCGCAGACCGCGAAGGAATGTCTTCGATGTGCAGGAATT
>JBBATT010000476.1:0-1667 GCA_040398605.1 Chakrabartia sp. | reverse complement strand
AGGCGGCGTGCTCTCCGGCAAGTACCAAAAAGGCGCAACGCCCGAGGGCGCACGCTTCTCGCGTTACATCAGCAGCGGCGGACGTCAGGCCGACATGGCTAAGCGCTTCGTCAACGAAAAATCCCTCGCCGCGACCGAACGTTATATGGCGCTTGCCGATCAGGCGGGCATGGACATCGTGACGATGGCGACGGCCTGGTCGAAGCAACATGATTTTGTCGCATCAACCATTGTCGGCGTGACGACAGAAGATCAGGTTCCCGCCATTCTTGCGGCTGCAGACCTTGTTCTGCCCGATGATCTGATGAAGGCGATCTACAAGGTCAGCCGGGAAATCATGTACCCGATGGGCTAGGCCTCAAGGTCACGCTCTTCCTGTTCACGTTTGGCTTGTTCAAGGCTGGCCTCAGCGATCCGTCGCCTGAGCCAGCCGAACAGCATCAGGTGCGCGCCGACGACTAGCAGCACAACAATCAGGATGATGCGTTCCGCGCTCATAGTTCAGTCTTCCAATGCGTGTCGCGCCGCTTCCCAATTGCGCCCATCGAACGCCCGGATCGTTGGCGTCAGGCTGTGTCCTTCGTCAAGGCAGCGGAAATTCACGCTCCACGCCGAGGGGTGAGAGCGCGGTTGATAGAAGCTTTTAATCCCACACACCTTGCAAAACAGATGCTCCGCCGCGCCGGAGCCGAAGCGGTAGGAGCTGAGCGCCTCCGCACCCGAAAGCAGTTCGAAGTCCCTGTGCGCCACGATCAGGTGCAAGAACCCTGTTTTCGCACAGATTGAGCAATTGCAGTCGAGCAGCTCGACATCAGGCGAGGGCACGGACAAGCGGAAGCGGATAGCCCCGCAATGGCACTGACCAGTCGCTTGCCGACCGTTCACTGAGTGGCAAGCCCTTTTAGATAGGCCGAAAATTCCGGATCCATGTTCAAAGTGTCAATCAGCGGAACAACAGCCTTTGCGCCATGACCGGCACTGGTCATGATGACGACGGCCTCGCCTGTGGAGGGAATGGCATAGGCAAAGGTGAACTCGCCTTCGTCATTGCCCGTGTGCATCATGACTGTCTTCGGGCCGAATTCAAACAATTGCCAGCCCAGGCCGAACCCCGATCTTGCAGGGCATGTGGCTTTGATCGCAGGCGGGCATTGGGTGCCTTTGTCTCCCGTCTGGATGCGGCGCTGTTCGGCTAAGATCACCTTGGTGAGCCCCCTGCCGGAAATGGCCGCCTGCAAGAACCGCGCATAGTCAGTCGGCGTGGTGTAAACGTCGTCAGACCCCAGCGGCACTTTCTGCATGCTGGGTTGAATATACTTGCCGTTGGCAAAGGGTTGCGCGACGCGGCCTGCAAACCAAGGCTGTTCGGTATAGGCCGTGCTTGTCATGCCGAGCGGCTTCAGCACATAGTCCCGCGCCAGAACGTCAAGGCGCTTGCCCGTCTTATTCTGCGTATAGGCGACAAGATATTCCACGCCCTCGCCCGAATAGCCATAGTTGGTGCCGGGATCGAACTTGAACGCCAGCTTCCCATCGCGCCAGTTGGGAAAGCCGGTCTGGTGGCTCATCGATAGGCGAGGCGTGAGCAATTTTGTGCGGGGATCACCGGCAATATCGGGATCAACCCACGCGTCTGCCATCCGGTCATCGAGACCCAGTTTGCCCCT
>JBBATT010000475.1:0-1672 GCA_040398605.1 Chakrabartia sp. | reverse complement strand
GATTAAAGCGCTGCTGCTCGATCAGCGGATCGTGGCGGGCCTTGGCAATATCTATGTGTGTGAGGCACTCAATATGGCGGGCATCGCGCCCGGCCGGGCCGGGGGGCAGATTGCGACCGCGCGGCTGGAGAAGCTGGTGGTGGCAATCAAAGAGGTGCTGGCGGCCGCGATTGAGGCGGGGGGCTCTACCCTGCGGGATTATGCGCGGCCGGATGGCGAACTGGGCTATTTCTTCAAGCAATGGCGCGTTTATGGGCGCGAGGGCGAGGTGTGCGTCTGCGGTTCGGTCGTCCAGCGGCGGGTGGATAGTGGCCGATCGACCTTTTACTGCGCGAAATGCCAGCGCTGATGGTTGACCTGCCCGACAGACACCGATAAAGGGCCGCCTTCACGCAGGTGCGGATGATTCCGCGCCGCTTTTGTTTCGGACAGATTTGAGGTCATACGATATGGCGAATACGCCGCAAGCCAAGAAGCGCATCCGTCGCAACGCTCGTCGTGCGGTGGTCAACCATAACCGTATCAGCCGCATCCGCACTTTCGTAAAGAAGGTTGAAGCGGCGATTGAAGCTGGTGACAAGACCGAAGCCGCAACCGCGCTTCAGGCCGCCCAGCCGGAAATGGCACGTGGCATTGCAACGGGTGTTCTCCACAAGAATACGGTCGCACGGAAGTTTTCGCGCTTGACCAAGAAGGTTGCCGAGCTGGCCTAAGCCTCCAATCTTGATCGAATTTGAGCCTGTCGAAACCATTTCGGCAGGCTTTTTTCGTTGTGCGGCGCAGCAATTCCCAAGACTGGCCTGTAACCACGATTCGCTTATATCCATTTTGAATTATTTCAAATTAAGTCATTTAAAATCAATAACTTAATACAAAAATTGCGAATTTCAGCGCGTTGCTGAGTCAACCATATTTATTTCACTTTTTTTACGTCTCTGCCCCTTGATCGAATCCGGTCCGTGCCACACAAACCATCTTCGGTCGCGGGCGAATCAGTCCGCATCTGATCAATTGAAACAGGCTCTGCCGGTCGGAATGGGGTGATTCCGGAAACAGGCGAACTGTGTCGATTGTTGGGGGATCAACATTCATGTGCGGCAGAAGCGGGCCGGAGGAGATTTTTGTCGCGTGTCTTCAAATTTGAACACCATCAGCTTTGCACAGCCGGAACCCGATCAGTTCCAGATCGCCTGGGCGGCGATCCGCGCCGGCCTGCGTGCGGATGTTGGCGCGCGGACATTCGACCATTGGCTGAAGCCTGTTGATCTTGTTGGCTATCATGAGGCTGATCAGGTCATCCGCCTGTCGCTTCCTTCTGACTTCATGGCGAGCTGGGTTTCTTCCCATTATACCGACCGTTTGACCCTTGCTTGGCGCGCCATGCTGCCGCAGGTGCGCAGCGTCCGTATCGAAACATCTTCGGGCAAGCCGGTGGAACGCTACACCGCAGAAGCGCCGGTGGAAGAAAACCAAGCGGTCAGCGTATCACCGCTCTCCAGCCAGTTTGACCGTAAGCTGACTTTTTCGACGTTCGTGACGGGCGCGCCCAATATGGTCGCCTATAATGCCGCGCAGGCGCTCGCCGCCGGTGACCGGACGTCGTTCAGCCCGTTGTACGTTCATTCGCAGACGGGCCTCGGCAAAACCCATCTTCTCCATGCCATCGGGCATG
>JBBATT010000474.1:0-1679 GCA_040398605.1 Chakrabartia sp. | reverse complement strand
CGGGCATCATGGACAGACAGCAGCGTCATTGCCCAGAGGAGCATGTTGAGCAGCATGAAGGCTGACCCCATCCAGAAGAGCCCCCGCACCGATAGCGCCCGCAGGCTGAGGGCAAAGGCGCCACACATCGCATAAAGCGCCAAAATGTCTCCTGCCCAAATGAAACAGAAATGGAGGAGGCCAAACAGAAAAAGCCAGCCCATGCGCCGAAGATGGACCGTTGTCGGGTTCTCGCCTTTGTCCTCTGCACGCTCGACCACCAGCAGCATAGAGGCGCCGAATAGCAGGGAAAAGAGACCGCGCATCTTGCCATCAACAACGACGAAAGCGATTGCCCAAGCCCAGAAATCGGTGCCATCTGCGCCGCCCCATGCGGCGGGGTTTACATAAGAGGCCATGGGCATGGAAAAGCCGATGATGTTCATCAGCAATATGCCCATCACCGCAAAACCGCGGAGCGCATCGAGCGATTGGTAGCGGTTGGCCGTCATTTCCTTCCCCAAGTGACATCTGGTTGCTGGCCGTGCAAGGATGCATTGAAGGGACAAATCAAACACAAGAGGTTGACGCGCGGCTTCATCCCGCTAATCGCAAACTCAACTTGATTCAGGGGTTTTGGTAATGGCTGAGTTTCGCCTTCCGGCAAACAGCAGGATCAACAAGAACGGTAAGGCCCACAAGGCCGAGGGCGCAGCGCGTCCGAAATCGTTCAAAATCTATCGCTATGATCCCGATAGCGGCGAAAACCCGCGCTACGACACTTTCGAGATCGATCAGGACAATTGCGGCCCAATGGTCCTTGATGCGCTGATCAAGATCAAGTCGGAGCAAGATTCATCGCTGACGTTTCGTCGGTCCTGCCGAGAAGGCATTTGCGGTTCCTGCTCGATGAACATCGATGGCACGAACACGCTGGCCTGCACCAAGGCGATCGACGACTGCAAGGGCGACGTTCAGATCACGCCGTTGCCACACATGGAGGTCATCAAGGACCTCGTGCCTGACTTCAAGCACTTCTATGCGCAGTACGCCTCGATTGAGCCTTGGCTGAAGACCAAGACGACCACGCCTTCGGGCAAGGAGCGTCTCCAGTCGCCAGAAGATCGCGCAAAGCTGGATGGCCTTTATGAGTGCATCCTGTGCGCCTGCTGCTCGACGAGCTGCCCGAGCTATTGGTGGAACTCCGATAAGTTCTTGGGTCCGGCGATCTTGCTGCAGGCCTATCGCTGGCTGGCGGACAGCCGCGATGAATTGACGGGTGAGCGTCTTGATGAGTTGGAAGATCCCTTCCGTCTCTATCGCTGCCACACCATCATGAACTGTGCCAATGTCTGCCCGAAGGGTCTCAACCCTGCCAAGGCGATTGCCGAAACCAAGAAGATGGTGGCCGAGCGCGCGCTCTGACCCGGTCGGGGGTGCCGCAAAGGTGACTTCAAACGTGATACCGCAAGCCTCTCCGGTCAGGTTCAATAATGATCCTGATCCGGATCATCCCGGCTGGAACCGCTGGGACCTGCATGATGACCGCCGCTTCAACGGTCAGGTCATGGGCAAGATGCTGGTCCGCTGGGAAGACGGCAATAAAGTCCGCACGCGGATGTTTCCGGAACTGCGGCATACAAATCTGCTGGACATTCTCCATGGCGGGACGGTGCTCGCGCTTATCGACATCGCGATCT
>JBBATT010000473.1:0-1695 GCA_040398605.1 Chakrabartia sp. | reverse complement strand
GGACTCGGCATCAGCGTCCTCCCAATAGAACCACAACGTCGTTTAATCAGCGGCAAGAAGCAAGCGACAATCAACCGCGTGTTTGTGCACCACGCGCTGTTGCTCTAGGGCCCCCGCATGACACAGACCCTTCCCCGATATGACGTGATCATCCTTGGTGCGGGAGGGGCGGGCCTGATGTGCGCCGCGCGCGCGGGCCAATCGGGCAAGCGCGTCCTCGTCATCGACCATGCCGATGCGCCGGGGAAGAAGATCCTGATCTCCGGCGGCGGGCGCTGCAACTTCACCAACGTCAACACGTCGCCAGAACGGTTCCTGTCCGCCAACCCGCATTTCGCAAAGTCGGCGCTGGGGCGGTATCGTCCCACGGACTTCATCGCCCTTGTCGACGCCTATGGCATCGCTTGGCATGAGAAAACCTTGGGGCAGCTCTTCTGCGATGGCTCGGCCAAGCAGATCGTCGCCATGCTCATGGACGAATGCGCCAAGGGCGCGGTCGACTTCGCCTTTTCGACTGACATTGGCGAGATTGGCCATGCCGATGGCCTCTTCCGCGCAGGCGGCTCAGAAGCGCCTGCGCTCGTGGTCGCAACAGGCGGCCCCTCCATCCCGCAAATGGGCGCCACAGGCATCGCCTATGACATTGCCCGCCACTTTGGCCTCAAGGTCGTCGAACCGCGCCCGGCACTTGTGCCCTTTACGCTGGGCGGTGAGGAAACTCTGTTCCGTACCCTCTCCGGCGTGTCAGCGGAGGTCGTGGCCCGCACCGGCAAAACCAAATTCCGCGAAGCCGCGCTCTTCACACATCGCGGCCTGTCCGGTCCCGCGATCTTGCAGGTGTCATCCTATTGGCGGCATGGCGAGCCTGTTGGCATCAACTTCCTACCCGAGGCCCCACGCGACTGGCTCAAAATGCTCAAGCGCGACCGCCCCCGCCAGACGCTGCGGACCACGCTTGCGAGCCACCTGCCCGACCGGCTCGCCTTTGCGCTCTCCGGTAAGGTCAGTGGCGAAGATGTCGATTGGGGCCTTCTGGAGCTCGTCGAAATGAAGGACCCGATGCTCGACCGGATTGAGCGTCGCCTTGCCGATTGGGAATTCCATCCCAATGGCACAGAAGGCTTTGCCAAGGCCGAAGTCACCATCGGCGGGATCAGCACAGCGGAACTTTCGTCCAAGACGATGGAGGCCGCCAAAGTGCCGGGCCTCTATGTGATCGGCGAAGCGGTCGACGTCACAGGCTGGCTCGGCGGTTATAACTTCCAATGGGCCTGGGCGAGCGGCGTTGCCGCAGCACAGGCGTTGGCAGCTAAATAGGTCTTGCTCCCGTCATTCCAGCGCAGGCTGGAATCTCCCGCGCCAAAGATTCCAGCCTGCGCTGGAATGACGTGAAAGAGAAAAGCCTACCCCAGAGCCGCCTGTTTTTCTTCCGCCAACCGGTCCAGCTCCGCGCGCGTTTTCTTTTCTGAACTGGTCTTCAACTGCCCGCAGGCGGCATCAATATCGCGGCCACGCGGCGTGCGGATCGGGGCAGAAATGCCGCCGTCAAACACGATGTTGGAGAAAGACCGGACACGTTCGGGCGTCGACGTGTCATAAGGCGCGCCGGGCCAAGGGTTGAACGGAATGAGGTTCACCTTGGCATGCAGGCGGTACTTCTTGATGAGGCGGACGAGTTCGCGCGCTTCTTCATCG
>JBBATT010000472.1:0-1708 GCA_040398605.1 Chakrabartia sp. | reverse complement strand
AAGTCGCTGGGGCCAAAGGCGGCAAGCATCCGCTGAACGTCCGGCGAAAGGTCCTTACGCTGCCGCAGCAACGCGCGCGACGGAGAAGCCAGGCCGGGCAAAACCTCCGCCCAGGCCTCGTCGCTCAGCTTGGCGGACAACATGACGGGTGCTGAGATTGAGGCGCTGTCTCCACCAAAGAGCGAAACGAGCTCTTTCGACTCACATTGAAAGGCAACGGCAACCGCCGCGCTCTTGCGGTGTTCTGCCGCCACGGCGCCCCGCAAATCAAGCATACGGGCCAATGCCTTTTCACGCATGTCAGGGCTAATCGTGCCTCTGTCCTGCGCAAGGATATCAACGATTTGCATCCACACCGCTGCCTTCGCACCGGGGTCATCCACCGGCTGCGCGAAAACAGTTGTCAGGGTGTCGTCAAAGCGCAATTTTTACTCTCTTTTGGCCAAACGGGCATGCCCTGCAGATCTTGCGGAATAGCCCCCCTGCCGGGTCTCGGCTAGCCTTGAATCTCAACCGTCGCAATCTGGCACAATTGCAATCGCCTGAAACTTTATTATATCTGCGGGCAACTTCCTGAACGGATAATATGCATATGCCGCACAATGCGTTCGATCTGATTGACCAAAAGATCCTCTCCGAACTGCAAAAGGACGGCCGCATCACCAATGTCGAATTGGCGAGTCGCGTCGGCCTGACAGCACCTCCCTGCCTGCGCCGCGTCCGCACGCTGGAAGAAGACGGCGTTATCGAAGGCTATCACGCGCAACTCAATTCCATGCGTATGGGCTATACGATCACAGTTTTCGCTATGGTCAGCCTGAAAAGCCAAGCCGAATCCGATCTTCGCGAATTTGAGGAGCATGTCGCCAAACTGGCCCCCGTGCGGGAATGCCATATGCTTAATGGCGAGATTGACTTCATTCTCAAGATAGTTGCCCGTGACCTGCAGGAATTTCAGGAGTTTCTGACGACATCGCTGACAACCGCGCCGCATGTGGCAGGCGTTAAAACATCACTGACGATCCGGACGTCAAAGAATAAGCCCGGCGTCCCAGTCGGCGGCGAATAAGAAAAAGGGCCCCGGCATTGCCGGAGCCCTCTTCCTCAAACCATAGACGTAAATGATTTAAGCAGCCGGCGTCTGGTCAAGCCAGAGAAGCCAGAACTGCGCAACATCCTTACGTGCAGCGCCAGAGACAGCTTCGAAGGCAGCGCGAGCGGCATCCTTTTGACCGGCACGCGTGAGAGCGATGCCGATACGCGTATTCACAACGTCAGCGTCAATCCCGCCCTTCTTTTGTGCAAGACGGAACAGGTCAATGGCCTTTGCATAATCGCCATAAGCGAGATAAGCGCTGCCCGTGTTAGCGGCGAGACGACCATCAGCCGCACCCGGTGCACGCTTTTCATCGCTCACCACTGACGCCTTGTCAGAAGGAATCTTGTTGTTCGCATCGGTCAGACGTTCGGCAACCGCACGGCTGGTCTTGTTGACAGCACCTGACGCAAAGCCTTCTTCGATCACGGTCTTGGCTTCACCGGGCAACGCGCCTGTGATGGCAAGTGAGGCATATTCGAAGAAGTCACGTTCCCCGGCCAGAGCCTTGGTGTCGTGCATCAGACGAAACAGATCGATGAGGGTCTGATTGTCGAGATTGGCGCTGTCACGATAGATGACAAGCGCACTGCGCCAGTTTTCCGGCGTCGG
>JBBATT010000471.1:0-1714 GCA_040398605.1 Chakrabartia sp. | reverse complement strand
TCATCGATGGCGTTGCGTTCTTTGGTCAGGCGTTCCAGCTCAGCTTCGGCAGCGCTGACATCCTTGCGGAGTTGCTGCGCCTTTTGCCGATCCTGTGCCTGAGACGCACGGTCACCCTTCTTGCCACCCTTGCCACCGCCATCGGCTTTGGGTTGGTTCTTGCCGAGGATGAAGTCGGTATAATCCTCAATGCTGCCGGAAAACTCCTTCGCCGTGCCGTTGTCGACAAGGACAAGGCGGTCTGCCGTCAGTTCCAGCATGTGCCGGTCATGGCTAACGAGCACGACGGCACCGGAATAGCCGTTGAGGGCTTGGACGAGGGCTTCGCGCGCATCGACATCAAGGTGGTTCGTCGGCTCATCGAGGATGAGCATATGCGGCGCCTCTCGCGTGATGAGCGCCAGCGCTAGGCGCGCGCGCTCTCCGCCCGACAGTTTCTTGACTTCGGTGGTCGCCTTCTGGCCGGAAAACCCGAAACGGCCAAGCTGCGCACGGACAGCTGCGGGCGTTGAACCCTGCATCTGGCGCGTCATATGTTCGAGTGGCGTATCGTCTCCATCCAGCTCTTCCACCTGATATTGGGTGAAATAGCCGACGCGCATTTTGCCAGCGGCGTTCATCGCGCCGTCCATTGGCGCTAGCTGGGCCGCTAATAGGCGCGCGAGCGTTGTCTTGCCATTGCCGTTGCGGCCAAGCAGCGCGATCCGGTCATCCGGGTCCAGTCGCAGATTGAGGCGCTCAAGGATCGGCGTGCCAGCAGCATAACCCACGCTTGCCATATCGAGCGTGATGAGCGGGGGACGTAGTGGATCGGGATCAGGAAAGTCGAACGAAAGCGTGGGGTCTTCGGCCATCGCCGCAATCGGCTGCATCCGGGCGAGAGCCTTGACGCGCGACTGGGCCTGTTTGGCGGTGCTGGCGCGGGCGCTGTTGCGGGCGATGAAGTCCTGCAGCTTGGCGCGCTGTGCATCCTGCGATGCCTTGGCGGCGGCCAACTGAGCCGCGCGCTCGGCACGCTGGCGTTCAAAGGAGTCATAGCCGCCGGTGTAGAGCGTGACCTTGCCGCCTTCGAGGTGAAGGATGTTGTCCACGACGTTGTTCAGAAGGTCGCGTTCATGGCTGATGACGACCATCATGCCCGGATAGGCCTTCAAGAAGCTTTCCAGCCACAAGGTTGCTTCAAGATCCAAGTGGTTCGACGGTTCGTCGAGCAGAAGCAAGTCTGGTTCTGAGAAGAGCAGGGCCGCCAGCGCGACACGCATTTTCCAACCGCCCGAATAGCTGTCGAGCGGGCGTTGCTGCATCTCTTCATCAAAGCCGAGCCCCACCAGAATGCGTGAGGCGCGAGCATTGGCGGTATAGGCGTCGATGGCGTTCAGGCGCTCATAGATCTCGCCCAGCCGGTCCATGTCCTCACAGTTTTCGGATTCGAGCATGAGTGCGGCCCGCTCCACATCGGCGGCCAGCACCGTGTCGATGGGCGTTGCATCGCCGCTTGGCGCTTCCTGCGCGATATAACCGATGCGCGTGTTGCGCGGCATCTCCATGCTGCCGTCATCTGGGTCCAGCGCGCCGATCATGACTTTCATCAGCGTGGATTTACCCGCGCCATTGCGGCCGATCAGCCCAATGCGGCTGCGCGGGGGGAGTGCCGCCGATGCGCGGTCAATGATGGTGCGCCCGCCAAGGCGCACGGTGATACCGTTGAGGTTGA
>JBBATT010000470.1:0-1716 GCA_040398605.1 Chakrabartia sp. | reverse complement strand
TCTTCAGGGTGTGCGTCGTTCTTCAACTCTTCGTCGCTCATTACGTCATCAATCTCGTGAGGGTTTGTGCTGTAAAATCAACCATGGGGACGACACGGGCGTAATTCAAGCGCGTGGGGCCTATCACGCCGACCACGCCGACCACACGCCCGTCGCGTCCGTGGTAGGGGGCCGCTATCACCGATGACCCCGAAAGCGCAAACAGCTTGTTCTCAGATCCGATGAAAACCTTGGTGGAAGCGCCCTCGCGCGCGCCGTCGAGCAGGCGGGCAATGTCTTCCTTGCCCTCTATTTCATCAAGCAGGTTACGAACGCGGTCTAGATCCGCAACAGCGGCATCATCAATGAGGTGAGCGGCCCCCCGCACGATGAGGACCGGGCGGTGCGCGCTATCTTCGCTCAAAACGGCAATGCCCCGCTGCACCAGATCTTGCGACGCAATGTCGAGCATCGCCCGTTCGCGCGCGATTTGTGTCGCCAGTACCGCTGACGCCTCAGCCAATGTCCGTCCCGCAAGGTGGGCGGTGATGAAATTTCCAGCCTCGACTAGCGCAGAAACCGGAAGGCCGGGCGGCAGGTCCACGACCCGGTTTTCAACTGATCCATCTTCGCCCACCAGCACGGCCAGCGCCTGTGTTGGGCCCAACGGCACAAAGGCGAATTGCCGCAGCCGCGGTTCCCGCGCCGGGACAAGGACGATGCCGGCGCATTGGGAAAGGCCCGATAGCGTTGCCGTCGCCGCCGCCAAAGCATCCTCAATCGGCCCGCTTTGGCCAACGCGGGCTTCAATAACGGCCCGTTCGTCCGCAGTGGGTTCCGCCGCTTGCATCATCCCGTCAACAAACAGCCGCAGGCCGAGTTCCGTCGGCATCCGCCCGGCGGACGTATGCGGCGCCGCGAGCAGCCCCAATTCTTCCAGGTCCTGCATCACATTACGGATGGAGGCAGGCGAGAGGCTCATTTGCCCCAGCTTGGAAATCGTCCGCGACCCCACAGGGGCGCCAGACCCCAGATAGGATTCGACGACCACGCGAAACACGTCACGCGCGCGATCAGTCAATTCATGGACGGTGGACATAAACCTGACTTAGGGACCATCGCCCCCTAAGTGCAAGCCTGCATACGCATGGCCTTTAGGGACGTCGCGACCACCAGAAGAGGAGCAGGCCGACCAGAGCGAGCCCGGTGCCATTCCAGCTCCCCTGCGGTACGCCAATCATGAAGCTTTCAGCCGGCCAGCGGATGATGTTGAGCCCCTGCCCGATCCAGAGACCGCCCATCAGGATCATGAGGACTGACAGCCCCAATGTAAGACCTTTGACGATTTTCATGGCTTTCCTCCCATCGGGGCTGGTCGGATGCCGCCCCTCCCGTTAGATGCGCCAAAACCCTAGAAAAGGACAAGCCCTTATGCGCCCTTCCGGCCGCGCCCCAGATCAGATGCGCGAAATCACCATTGAACCCCATTTCACCAAGCATGCCGAAGGCTCCGTCCTCGTCAGCTTTGGCGAAACGCGCGTTCTCGTCACCGCCAGCATTGAAGAACGGGTTCCCCCCTTCTTGCGCGGCAAGGGTGAAGGCTGGGTCACGGCCGAATATGGCATGCTCCCCCGCGCCACGCACACGCGCAGCAGCCGTGAAGCCGCCAAGGGCAAGCAGTCTGGCCGCACGCAGGAAATCCAGCGCCTCATCGGTCGGTCGCTGCGCGCTGTCGTC
>JBBATT010000469.1:0-1722 GCA_040398605.1 Chakrabartia sp. | reverse complement strand
CCATTATAGACATCCATGACGAGCCAGACGCCCTTTGCCTTGGCAAGCGCCAAGCCCTCTTCATCAATGATGCTGGCATGTTCAATCGAGCGGACCCCCGCGCGGATCGCAGCTTTAATGCCCGCCGCGCCGTGCGCATGGGCGGTCGCATAGCTGCCGTGCTTGGCGGCGACCTCAACGGCAGCGCGCATCTCCTCTTCGGTCAACTCCGGTTGGCCGGGTTCGGTCCCGATGGCGAGCACGGCGCCGGTTGCGATGAGTTTTAGAAAGTCTGCCCCGCCCTTGAAAAGGGCTTCGGCCTTGTCGCGGGCCTCGGCGGCATTGGTGACAACGCCAAAGCGCATTTCAGGCGGCACTGTTCCGGGCGGCAGGCCATTAATCTCTCCACCGCCGCCGGGGATGGTGATGTACGTGCCGACAACGGCCATGCGGGGGCCGGGGATCAATCCCTTGTCGATGGCGTTGCGCAATTTGACGTCGGAAAAGACGCGAAACGTCCCCACGTCGCGCGCTGTCGTGAACCCGGCCATCAACGTGTCGCGGGCATTTTTCGCGCCAATGAAAGCGCTTTCGGCAGGGCCTGTGGTGATGGGTTCGGCAATGTCAGCGCCCTGCCCGACATCGGCCAGATGGGTGTGGAGATCAATCAGGCCGGGCAGGACAGTGTATTTGCGCCAGTCAATGACCGTCGCATCTCTCGGCGGCGCGCTGCATTTTGCGACGGCGGTAATCCGCTGATCAGTGATGGTGACGCATTGGCCCTTTTGGACGGCGCCGGTTTCAACATCGACCAGTCGGCCCGCTTGCACATAGGTTGTGCCCGCCGCTGCGCCGGATGCCGCAAAGGCACCCAGCAGCAGGGCGAGCGCAACGGACCTCATGCCTGTTCGAGCACCTTGCGGCCGGGACGGACCAGCATCTTTGTGCTCGCTTTGGTCTTGAGCGACAGATCCTTCACCGTGTCCATGAACACCCATTCATTGGTCGCCGCCTTGGGCGTGAGCGACAGGTGCATATAGCCGCGGTTTGAGGTGTCGACATACCGCAGTTCTTGCTTGTTGCCGGCCAGAATGTCGCTGGCAATGCGCTTGGGGTCCACACCCATGGTCGCGGATTCAAGCCCCGGCGAAGACACGCTGTGTCCGCCAAACTCAACCCCGGCTGGGCGACCGCCCTCGGGGAGGTCAAACGCCCAAGCATTGTGGCTATCGCCTGTGACGACCACGAGGTCGAGGTCGCTCTTTTGGGCCGCGCCAAGGATGCGGCTGCGCGCCTGCGGATAGCCGCCCCAATTGTCCAAATTATAGGGCAGTCCCGCCTTGGCTGCAGCAATGCCCTGCCGCACGTAGCTTTTGCGGAAGTCGGGGACGTCATTGCCAAACCAATTCATCGCTTCTTCAGGCGTATAGTTATAGCCCATGTTGGTGCCCGTGCCGAGCACGGCCCAAGTTGCCTTGTGCCCGGCAAATTGGTGGGACAGCCAGCTTTCCTGTTCAGTGCCAAACATCGTCGAGGAGGGATCCTGCCAGGCACCGTCGCGGAACTCGACAAAGGCCTTTGCCGGATCAGGCGCACGCATCATCTCCCCCGCCCCATAGGGCTTGGTCCGAGCGATCATCCGCGTGTCGGTGCGGAAATAGGTCGCCAGATCCCCGATTTCGTAGGACTTCCAAGGCTGTTCGCCCACAGGCAGCCATTCGCGCCACACCTGCATGGCGGCAT
>JBBATT010000468.1:0-1734 GCA_040398605.1 Chakrabartia sp. | reverse complement strand
GGGACCAATCAAGTCATGCGCATGATCATCGGGCGGGATCTGACCCGCCAATGACCAGCATCGCAAAGGACCTCCCCCTCAGGGGGAGGGGGACCGCCGCAGGCGGTGGAGGGGTGAACTCAGCTCACACCCTTTCGCTAAGCCCGGCTCGCCTCAACCCCTCCACCATGCTGCGCATGGTCCCCCTCCCCTTCAGGGAGGTGCTCTTATGACCGATGTCCTGACACGGATCGAAGGCAAGGTCGGCTTTCTGAGCCTAAACCGTCCCTCCGCCATCCATGCGCTAACGCTGGATATGGTGCATATCATGACGGCAGCTTTGCTCGACTGGCGCGATAATCCGTCGGTTGAGGCGGTCATCATCGATCATTCCGAAGGCAGGGGCTTTTGCTCCGGCGGCGACATCGCGTTCCTGCGCAACTCGGCGCTCAACGATGGCGGTGTGTCCGGCCGCAAGTTCTTCCACGACGAATATCAGCTCAACCATCTGCTGTTCACCTACACCAAGCCCATCATCGCCTTCATGGATGGCATCACCATGGGCGGCGGCGTTGGGATCAGCCAGCCCGCGGCCTTCCGTGTCGCGACCGAAAATACTCGCTTCGCCATGCCGGAAACCGGGATTGGCCTGTTCCCCGATGTGGGCGGTGGCTGGTATCTTTCCCGCCTGCCCGGTCGAGTGGGGGCCTTCCTCGCGCTGACCGGCGCACGGCTAGATGGGGCGGAGTGCTTCGAGGTTGGTCTGGCAACGCATTATCTGCTGGCCACGACACTCGCCGATGCCAAGGCGGACATCGCCGCGGACCCGAGCCGCATAGATGCGATCCTCGCCTCTTATGCCGATGCGCCACCGCCTGCGCGGATCGCCGCCAATCTTGATCAGATCGACCGACTGTTTGCATCTGATCGCTATGAGGATATTCTTGCGGCGCTTGAGGACGAAGGCTCCGACTGGTCAGCGAAGGAACTGGCGACGCTGCGCACCAAGAGCCCGCAGACCTGCAAGGTCGCCCTGCGCCAATTGAGCGACAGCCTCTCCTGCTCGGATTTCGCCGCGAACATGGTGATGGAATATCGCATCGCCTCGCGCGTGTTGACACTCCCTGACTTTGCAGAGGGCGTCCGCGCCGTGATCGTCGATAAGGACAATGCGCCAAAGTGGGCTCCGGCAACGGCAGAAGGCGTGACCGACGATTTGATCGAGGGCATCTTTGCTCCGCTTCCCGCAGAAGACGAATGGAAAACACTATGACTTACGAAACAATCCTTGTTGAACAGCGGGATGCCGTCACACTCATCACGCTCAACCGGCCGCAGGCATTGAACGCGCTGAACGCACAGGTGCTGGAAGACCTGATCACCGCCTTCGCCGCTTATGAAGCCGATACGTCACAGCGCTGCGCGGTCATCACGGGATCCGGAGAAAAGGCCTTTGCGGCGGGCGCCGACATCAAGGAAATGTCCGACAAGCCGGCCGCAGACTTTTACGCGCAGGACTTCTTTGCGCGCTGGACGAGCCATGTCGTCAAGACAACACGCAAGCCGTGGATTGCGGCGGTCAACGGCTTTGCGCTGGGTGGCGGGTGTGAACTCGCCATGATGGCAGACTTCATCATTGCTGCAGACACGGCCCGCTTCGGTCAACCCGAAATCAAGCTGGGTGTTGGCCCGGGCATGGGCGGGTCACAGCGCCTCACGCGTGCCATCGGCAAGGCCAAGGCGATGGAAATGTGC
>JBBATT010000467.1:0-1737 GCA_040398605.1 Chakrabartia sp. | reverse complement strand
GCGCAGGTGTCGGAAAAGCACACCAACTTCCTGCTCAATGTCGGGGATGCCACCAGTGCGGACATTGAAGCGTTGGGCGAGGAAGTCCGGCGTCGGGTAAAGGAAAAATCGGGCGTCACGCTCGAGTGGGAAATTCAAAGAGTAGGTAAGTCGGCATGAGTACGCCTATCCACGTCGCTGTCCTGATGGGAGGATGGTCCTCTGAGCGCGAAGTCTCGCTCATCACGGGTGCGGGTGTCGCTGACGCCTTGGAGCGTGTGGGATATCGCGTCACGCGGATCGACATGGATCGCGATATTGCCATGCGACTTGCCGAAGTGAAGCCGGACGTTGTTTTCAATGCGCTGCATGGGACACCGGGCGAGGACGGCACCGTGCAGGGCATGATGGACCTGATGGGCCTGAAATACACGCATTCCGGCTTGGCGACATCGGTCATCGCCATTGACAAGCAACTGACCAAGTCGGCGCTCGTGCCACATGGCATCCCGATGCCGGGCGGCATGGTGGTGGAAAGTGCCGGCCTTTACCTCAACGATCCCCTGCCACGTCCTTACGTATTGAAACCAGTCAATGAAGGGTCGTCCGTGGGCGTCGCTATCGTGACGGACGCGTCCAATTACGGCAATCCCATCGGGCGAGATGTTCAGGGCCCATGGCAGCAATTTGATCACCTTCTGGCCGAACCGTTCATCCGCGGCCGCGAACTGACCGTTGCTGTGCTGGGGGACCGCGCCCTGTGCGTGACGGAGCTTCAGCCGAAATCCGGCTTCTATGATTTCGAAGCCAAGTACACTGAGGGCAAGACAGATCATATCTGCCCTGCGCAAATTCCTGATGATGTCGCCGAAGCGATGTTGGGGTGGGCGTTGCAGGCGCACCGGGTGCTGGGATGCCGAGGGGCCTCCCGGTCTGATTTCCGTTGGGACGATACGCAAGGCGTCGATGGCGTCTTCCTGCTGGAAGTGAACACCCAGCCGGGGATGACGCCGTTGAGCCTTGTGCCGGAACAGGCGAAGCAGGTCGGCATTTCTTATGAACAACTGGTCGACATATTGGTGAAGGAGGCTTTGGCATGAAGGGAAGCACCAAAGTCACGCGCGCACCTGTCAAACGCGCTGTCACACGCAACGGTGTTCGTAAGCCCAAGACGCGGCGCGCCATCTTGATGGAAAAATTCTGGAAATATGTGCCGATTAAGGCGGAGACGATTGAACGCGCTATGACCGGTGCGACCATTGTGTTGATCGCGGGCACCATCGTGACAGCCAGCGTCTATGCGGGTGTGCCGCAGTTCGTGGGCACCGAGATGGGGCAGGTCGCAGGGCGCGCAGGTTTCAAGGTGAAGCGGGTCGAGGTCAAGGGGCTGGACCGCATGGACTCGCTGACGGTCTATGCCGTCGCGCTTAACCAGCATTCCATGGCCATGCCGCTCGTCGATTTGGACAAGGTCCGCGACCAGCTGCTGCAATATGGGTGGATTGAAGATGCGCGCATCTCGCGCCGCTGGCCCGACACCTTGGTCGTCGACATTGTGGAGCGCAAGCCGGCGGCCGTTTGGCAGAATAACCAAAAGCTCTCGCTGATCGATGGCACAGGCGTCGAGCTGGAACGGGTCGACCCTAATGCCATTCCGGATTTGCCGCTGGTCATCGGGCCAAATGCAAATCGCCAGATTGAAGATCTGCATGATCTGCTCGACACCGTGCCTGCGCTCAAGCCGATGCTCGCCGGGGC
>JBBATT010000466.1:0-1741 GCA_040398605.1 Chakrabartia sp. | reverse complement strand
TCATTCCAATGGATGAGCTGGTGCATGGAGGTTTCCACCCATTTGCGCGTCGGACGCATGATTTCCTTGGGAAACAGGCTGACGCCAGCGGGCAGATGGATGTCACGCGGCGCAAAACTGCCGAAGCTCTCCCAGTAAAGCCGCGCTGAGGATGTCCCCGTGTTGGGCAACCAGTAGAGCATGATGTTGTCGAGCATCTCGTCCATCGTCAGCGCGCTTTCGGGCGTGCCGTCATTGTCCGTCCAGGACCACATTTTCTCATAGATCCACGCCGCCTGCCCGACAGGCGAGTCCGCAAGGCCATATCCCAAAGTCTGCGGGCGGGTGGCCTGCTGCTTGGAATAGCCGGAATCCCATTGCTGATAATGTTGCAGCTTGGCGAGCGCCTGTAGTTCGCGCGGGCTGGGATTTTGCAGGTCTTCGGGCGCAGGCGCCGCCATGGGCATATTGACGTGGATGCCGATGCACCCCTCTGGCGCTTGCGCGCCGATGGCGCTGGTCACGGCAGAGCCCCAGTCCCCGCCCTGCGCCACCCAGCGCGTGTAACCAAGCCGCGACATCAACGTCGCCCAGCTTTGCGCGATCTTCTCAACGCCCCAGTCGGTCGTGGTCGGCTTGCCCGAAAAACCAAAGCCGGGCAGCGAGGGCATCACAACGTGAAAGGCATCGGCCGGATCGCCACCATGCGCCTCAGGATCGGTCAGCGGACCGATGACCTTCATGAACTCCAGAATCGAGCCCGGCCAGCCATGCGTCACGATGAGCGGCAGCGCATCTGGATTGGGAGAGCGGACATGCAGGAAGTGAATGTCGAGGTCGTCAATCTGTGTTTTGAACTGGCCCAGCGCATTGAGCCGGGCCTCACAGCGCCGCCAATCATAGCCGTTGCGCCAATAGTCGATGAGCGCGCGTACCTTTTCCAGCCGCGCGCCCTGCGTCCAATCGGCAACTGGCTCTGCCTCGGGCCAGCGGGCAAGATCAAGCCGCGCGTTAAGGTCATCAAGCTCGCTTTGCGGAATGGCGAGGGTGAAGGGCGTAACGGCTTCGGTCATGAAAAGGGCTCTCCTGTCTCTATCGCAATCTTGTGCCATGAAGAACGCTTGATGCACAATGAATTGCGCGCAAAACGAGGCTGGACATTCAGGTGTCAGCAACGCATAGAATGCCCTGTATGACACACCGGTCGACCCTTCTTCTTCTTCGACTTACGCGCCCTTAGGCGCGTTCGTATCCGCGTGTGCCCTCGCACACCGCGCTGCCTAAGGGACATCAGACCAAACCCAACCGGCCTTTGAAGAGAAGACATCATGCTGCGCAATCCATCGACCAAATATCGCCCCTTCCCGCAAATCAACCTGTCCGACCGTCAATGGCCCAGCCAGACGATCACTAAGGCACCCCGCTGGCTCTCCACCGATATGCGCGACGGCAATCAGGCCCTCGTCGATCCGATGGATGCCGAGAAGAAGACGCGTTTCTTTGATCTGCTGCTGAAGGTTGGCCTGAAGGAAATCGAAGTCGGCTTCCCAAGCGCCGGCGCGACCGAGTTCGACTTCATCTCAGGCCTCGTGCAATCGGGCCGCATCCCTGATGACGTCGTTATACAGGTGCTGACCCAATCCCGCGAAGACCTGATCCGCACCAGCTTTGAAAGCCTGCGTGGCGCAAAGACAGCCATTGTCCATGTCTACAACGCCGTCTCCCCCGCTTGGCGCAAAATCGTCTTCCAGATGGATCAGGC
>JBBATT010000465.1:0-1745 GCA_040398605.1 Chakrabartia sp. | reverse complement strand
GTGCGCGTCTGGTTTTCCCCCATTGGCGATATGGGCGGGACGGAATGGCCAACCTTTGGCTTCATCTATCCCAATGGCCGCCCGCCAATGGCCCTGCCCCAGACAGCGATGGACCTGCCAAAGCAACCGCTGCAACCGCGCATGGCCGTCCGCGAAGACCCTGAAGAAGACATCCGCCCCACGTCGCGCATGGCAGACATTCGCAAGTCGCTGTTCGGCCCGGCCCCAACGGGCCGCCTCTCCTATCTCGATCGGACCTTGAAGCGGTTCAAGTGAGACCGTTTGGCCCCCGCCCATCACGGTGCTAGGCAGACGCCATGCATAGCCTTCCCCTCTTCGTCCGCCTCAACGGCCGCCCCGTCATCCTGCTGGGAGACGGCGAACCTGCCGCTGCCAAACGCCGCCTGCTGGACCGCGCCGGCGCACATATTGTCGGCGAAGAGACCCAGGCCAGCCTCGCCATTGTCGCCATAGAGGATGATGCCGAGGCCGAAGCTGCCATCGCCCGACTGAAGGCGCGCGGTGTGCTCGTCAACGCAGTTGATCGCCCTTCGGCCTGCGACTTTACCCTGCCCGCCATTATCGACCGTGACCCCGTCCTCATTGCCATCGGCACCGGTGGTGCGTCGGCAGGTCTGGCCAAGGCGCTGCGGCAACGACTGGAACAGATGATCCCCGCAGGATTGGGCGCCATCGCCACCGCGCTGGGTGCTGGCCGCAGCAAGATGCGCGCGCGCTGGCCTGATGCGGCGGACCGGAGGCGGGCGATTGACGCCGCTTTTGATCCCGGCGGGCCGCTTGATCCGCTCGCCGCAACAGAAGCGGGGGCGGTAGACACTTGGCTGGCAGGGGGCGCCCGTGCCGTTGAGACCGCCTTCCACCGGATTACCCTCACCTCCGACGCGCCCGATGATCTCACCTTGGCCCAAGCCCGACTGCTGGGGCAGGCCGACACGGTCCTCCACACATCCCGTGTCGCGCCCGCCATTCTCGACCGCGCCCGCGCCGATGCCGCTCGGATTGCTTGCGAAGCGCCGCCAGAGACGGCACCACAGGGCATGACCCTGTTCGTGGACCGTCCATGACCCGCGCCTTTGTCTTCCGCGAGGGCGCGGCCACCGAAATGTCCTTTTCTGAGGCCATCGCTTTGCCACTTAATGGCGGGCTTATCTGGCTCCAACTCGACGGGCGGGAAGATGCCGCGCGCAACTGGATCCGCGATCAGGCGGACATTCCGCACATCGCGCGCGAGGCGATGCTCGCTCAGGAAACGCGGCCCCGTGCCACCCTGATCGGCGGCGGCACGCTCATCAATTTGCGCGGGCTTGGAACGACGCCGGATGATGACCCTGACGCACTTGTCTCCACCCGCTTTTGGGCGGACCGTGGCCGCGTCATTTCTGTCAGCTTCCGCACCCCCAAAGCGCTCGATATCGTCATTGATCGCTTCCGCGCCGGAGAAATTGTCGATCCGGGCGATCTCCTGTCGCGCTTCGCCGAAGCGACGAGCGACCTGCTCGACCCCGATGTGGCCGAACTGGGCGACACGATGGACGATTGCGAAGTCGCGGTCGATACCGCCAGCATCCTCGCCACCCGCAGGCGTGTGACCGAGGTGCGCAGTCAAGCGATCTCTTACCGCCGCTTCGTCGCGCCGCAGCGGCAGGCGCTGGAACGGCTCGCCGCTGCAGAGCTTGACTGGCTCGACGAGGATGACCGGATGCACCTGCGCGAAGCCGCAGACC